>JAVBOP010000106.1:0-23355 GCA_031550405.1 Kapaibacterium sp. (SeqCode) | reverse complement strand
ATACATTCAACGTAAACACTTCCGGACAGTCATTGCAATCCATCTTCAACTTTATTGTTTCATAACATGCTGTCGGTTTCAGCGTGAAATGCAGGCTGTCGTTTGATATGCTTGGCTTATCGGTAAAGCTGCTTGTATCGCGTACCTCTGCTATGGTTAATCCGCAGCCAAATGACGCAAATGAAATATTCCTGTCCAAATTATTTGGCATAAGTGCTACAGTGCCTGATTTGCCATTAGTATTAAGTATAATGCCTGCTGGCAAAGTACCATTTACTGCCATTTCTAAAAAACGCTCTGATAGTAGCTTCGGCACATTCACTATATCTAGCTGAAAATGGTGAATAGAACCATTAGACAATTTTAAATATATATCAACGTATTGAACGGTATCCGGCAGCTCATCAAGATATTGGCTAATTGGTAATTTGCTTTTATTTGAATCAATTGCTGAACCGGTAGTATCTGCAAAATACCACTTAGCACCTGTTAAGTTACTTAAACCGTGCATTGTAAGCGTATCCAGAGAATACTTGCCACTGCTCTCTGATTTGCATATTGTTTCATGATAGGTATGATGGTTAGGTATTGCCAATACTGCATTTGTAGCAGCGCAAGTATTTATTAAACCGTAACCCATTTTTTGATTATAGAGACCGTTAGGACGTGCTGTTACATTTTCATAATCATAGATATCAGTTCTTATCTCTCTTGCCGTCTGCTCAATAATTGTAGAAATTTGACTATGCGTCAAATTGTCATTTAATGACAACATCAATGCTGCAACACCAGCTACATGCGGAGCTGCATAAGATGTGCCTGTAGCAAGTACAAGTGTATCGTCATATCTATCTGTATAGCTGGAAGTAAATAGTATCTCGCCTGGTGCTACAACATCAACAACTCCTCCTGAATATCCAGAAAAAGAAGTAATATTTCCATAAGTACCGATTGCTCCTATACATAAAATATCAGGATTATAATTGCCTGGATAGTTTGAGGCTGGCGAGCTATTTCCAGATGCAAAAACAACGATACAGCCTTTTCCGCTCCGTCCGCTGTCTAATGCATTCTGTATAGCAGTTTCAAGAATAATGTGATGCATGTTTTGATTATTTCCTCCGTCATCTCCCCAAGAACAACTTATTATGTCAGCATCGCCTCCTGTTTCTTTCCAAGTCCAGTTAATGCCGCTTGCTAAATAATGAGGTTCATCTGGTGAGACATCTTGAAAATTATAGCTAACATCTATCAAGTCAACATCTGGAGCAATACCTGCTATCATTTTTCCGTTATGTTCAGCCGCAATAATTCCAGCTATTTCAATGGCATGATGACTGTAAGGTGGAGGAATACGAGTATAAATTTGATGGGAAGCAATAACTTTGCCTTTAATTTCGCAATGAGTTGCTATCATTCCTCCATCTATTATTGCTACTTTAACACCGTCGCCTTTTGTAATATCCCAAATGTCGCAAATATTAATATCAATGCTATCGTTGACAGTGTTGTTTAATGCCCATTGTTCCCCTGATACATAATAGGGATCTGTAACTGTAGATTTCTTATATTTAAACATAAATCCTGGATCTATTTTATCAAAGAATTCTGTTTCAGAAAAATGGTTCGACATATCAAGAGAATTGCCTTTTGCCTCTTTAGTTGTAGTTAATATGTACCATAGAGGCATATATTCAACTTCTTTAACAATAGTACACTGCGTTTCTTTTGCAACAAGCTCTAATTGCTTATAGTCTTCAGCTTTTTTTAATTTCACATAAAAATAACTTGACATTGCAATAGGGTTTTTCTTGCCAATTACGTACTCGACATTTTTTTATTCCATTCTGTTTTTTTAAATTCACAGCAAAATTACTATAATCTTTTTCTGTAATTTCGCTATTAGAAAATTCTATTATGCCCCATTGCTTTGATATTTTTTCTACCTCTGCTTTGCCGGATTTAATAATCTTAATATCTTGATTTAAATTTTTAGCAATTGTATTTAAATCAATTTTTTCATCAAAGGCAACAAATACTTGATTATAATTGATTTCAAGTGGTATCTTTTTTCCATTATACCAATAATAATGGTTATCTTTTACATCTTGCCCTGATAGTGATGATGTTATTATGGCACATAACATAGCTTGATTAAATAATCTAATTAATTTCTTCATTTTATTGTCTCCTCAATATTAAATTTAACCGTACAAGAGTCTGCAATTTTGTCTACTAATGCAAAATAGTGGAAATAATCTACTGCTGCCAGCCCGGGAGATACATGCATCAATATGTTATATTCGTACTCCGTCGCACTCGTTTTGATGATTTTTTCTTCAACATTTTTTACAAATCTCTGAGCGATAAAATTATGAACAAGCAATGTGTGCTTGTCAAAATCTATCATCTCAACTTTAGGCACTCCGTCTGTTAATTTTTCTTCATATTCTTTTTGCGAATTAATAACATAGCTGAATTTGCCGTCTATGCCTAAAATACTGTCAAGCTTGTGCATATTGATACCATGTATCTTATAGCCCCAATACCGTTGGTATTCCACGTTTTGCGGATATGTTTCGCCCGTCGGCTTGCATGGCTCGCATTCGTCTCCGCAGCCAGCCGCCATTATCGCCGCCAATGCCAGCATCGGCAGCCATTTCAAAATTTTTGTTGTCTTCATAAGACCTCCATTTTTAAATAAAATAGTTTGAAAAATTGTTTTTTGTAATTTGTAAAGCATAATATGCCTCCATTTATGAATAATTTTTAATAATTCATATAGTTATTGGTTGTAATTGAGAAGTTGTTTTGCAGCAGAACAGTGAAAGGTATTTATGTATGTTCACTATTCTGCCGCTATTGCTCTTCGATTTCCTGTATCGCCATTTTCATTGTTTTTTCTTGTAGTAGTAATTATTTAATGCCAATATAACATTTTTTTATTAATTGCAAGTAGTGATTTCTTTTGTTTTCTTACTTATTTTTTAGCAAATATGTAACTTGCATTCTGTGTTTATGAATATTTTTTAATAAATCTGAAAA
Organism: Kapaibacterium sp. (SeqCode); assembly: GCA_031550405.1. Taxonomy (GTDB): domain Bacteria; phylum Bacteroidota; class Ignavibacteria; order Kapaibacteriales; family UBA2268; genus JAVBOP01. The sequence goes on along the minus strand of JAVBOP010000106.1, from coordinate 20,310 downwards.
ATAAATTGTACCGTATACCAAATATTTTGGCTATTTATATTTTTTTTGATATATTTGCACTCTGCAAATTACATTTTGCGGCTACGTATTACTGATGACATTACATTATATTACAATGGTATTACATGATTAAAAGATTTGACAGCAAAGTAGCAGTAGTTACAGGTGGTTGCCGTGGAATAGGCAAAGCTATTGTAATGCGCTTTTTAGACGAAGGTGCAAAAGTATATGCACTTGATTACAGCATTCCTAAGGCTGACGAAATTTTCATCGAAAATGCTGAACTTGCCAAAAATGTGGTGGTTATGCAACTTGATGTTACAAACAGCGATCAGGTAAATTCGGTCTTTGAAACAATAAATAACGAAGCAGGCAAAATAGATTTTCTCATTAATAATGCCGGTATAACTCGAGATAATTTGCTTATGCGCATGAGTGAAATGGAATGGGATAGCGTTTTGAGTACTAACTTAAAAGGCGTTTATCTTTGCACCAAAGCTGCAACTAAGTATATGATGTCAAAGAGATTTGGCAGGATTGTAAATATGGGTTCGGTTGTTGGTGTTATGGGAAATGCGGGCCAGTCTAATTATTCTGCATCAAAAGCAGGTTTGATTGGTTTCACTAAATCAATTGCTAAAGAATTGGGCTCAAGAAATGTTCTTGTTAATTATGTGGCGCCGGGATTTGTTAGAACTCCGATGACGGATGTATTAACTGATGAGCAAAAAAGCGAATTTTTGAGAAACATTCCTTTAAAACGGGCAGCAGAAGCTGAAGATATTGCAAACGTAGTATCATTTTTCTGTTCTGATGACGCAAGTTATTTGACAGGACAAGTATTGCACATAGATGGCGGCATGTTAATGTAACTGTCGATAAATAGCAACTTATAGTTACAAAACAACATTGTAATTAACACAAGCATTATGAATTTTTATTCATAAATCTATATAATTGAAAATTTTAATAAACACATTTTTTTATATTAACTAATTTAATATCAAAGGGTACAACAAATGGATATTAATGAAATCACTTCACGAGTCAAAGATACTGTCGTGAAAAAATTAGGCGTTGAAGAGTCTCAAGTAACAATGGAGGCTTCATTTACAAAAGATCTTGGTGCAGATTCATTGGATACTGTGGAATTAATCATGGAATTTGAAAAAGAATTTGACATTGCAATAGAAGAGGCAGACCAAGACAAAGTTCAGACTGTAGGTCAAGTTATCGAATTTTTAAATAAAAAACTGAACGGGTAATAATTTATATTTTGAGTTGGCAGAATGCTTATTTTGCCAACTTTTTCTTTATTTTTAACTTATGAAAATCTAATATGTCTAAATATAATTTTCCGAAGATAGTTGTTACAGGGTTGGGACCTTTAACGGCTATTGGTAATAATAAAGACGAATTCTGGCAAGCAATGATGGAGGGCAAAAGTGGCGCTGCTTTTATAAAAGGCTTTGATGCTGCGGAGTTTGATACAAAGTTTGCATGTGAAATAAAAAATTTCGACATCCTGCAATTTTTAAACAGAAAGGAAATCCAGAGAATGGATACTTTCACACAGCTTGCGCTGGCAGCCGCTCAAATGGCAATAGAAGATGCTGATATTAATTTTGAAAAAATCAATAAAGAGCGCGTAGGCGTTATTGTTGGAAGCGGTATTGGCGGCATGTGGACGTATTATAAGCAACAGCAAGTACTTATGGAAAGAAATGGCAAGCCCGATAGAATATCGCCCTTCTTTATACCAATGCTCATTTCTGATATTACTCCCGGACATATCGCTATCAGATGGGGACTGAAAGGACCTAACTATGCCACTGTTTCTGCATGTTCCACATCCTCGCATGCAATAGCTGATGCGATAATGTTGCTGCAAAGGGGCGATGCAGACATGATGATAGTAGGCGGCTCTGAATCGGTAATAACTCCAATGGGCGTAGGCGGATTTAATGCCATGAAAGCTCTTTCCACGCGCAATGATTCTCCAGAGACAGCAAGCCGCCCATTTGACAAAAATAGAGATGGCTTTATAATGGGCGAAGGAGCGGGTATTTTAGTATTTGAAACGCTTGAACATGCGCAAAATAGAGGTGCAAGAATTTATGCTGAAGTTAGTGGGTTCGGATTGACAGATGATGCCTTTCATATAACTCAACCTGCTGAGGGTGGTGAAGGTGCCGCCCGTGCTATGAAAATTGCCATAGAAGATGCAGGCTTAAAGCCGGCAGATATTGATTATATCAATGCTCACGGTACTTCTACATATTACAATGACTTGAACGAAACATTGGCTATCAAGTCGGTATTTGGCGACCATGCCCATAAATTGGCAATTAGCTCTACCAAGTCAATGACAGGGCATTTGCTTGGTGCAGCAGGCGCAGTTGAGGCTATTGCAACCATACTTGCAATATACAATCAAACAGTGCCGCCAACCATCAATTATGCAACACCCGATCCTGAATGCGATTTGGATTATACGCCTAATAAGCCAGTTAAGCGCAGGATAGAGGCAACGCTAAGCAACAGTTTTGGCTTCGGAGGACATAATGCAACTATTTGTTTCAAAAAATTTGAATAGCGGTTCTAATTAAAAATTAATAAAACATAAGGCGACATCCAAGTCGCTTTTTTTTTGTATTTTTACACATATTAAATTTGTAAATCTACACGATGAAAATATTACAAATAACCCCAAGATTTTCGTTTCCAGAGGACGATGGAGGCAAAATCAGCATAGCAAATATTTTCAAACAATTTTCGCTGCAAAACGCCGAAGCAACGCTATTTTCACTAAATTGCGAGCGGATTCCGGATGAAGCTGTTTCGGAGGCAAAGCGCTATGGCAACGTAATTCTATTTGACCATAATACTAAAAATACACCAATAAAAATTGCAAAATCTATATTTGCCAATACATCTATCTATATTGAAAAACATATAAATAAGAAGATATTGGATTGTATCGATAAATTAATAAATATTCATAATTATGACGTCATACATGCTGACCATACATGCATGGGACCGATTGCACTGCATTTTCAGAACAAATATAATATCCCGTTTGGCTTGCGGCTTCATAATGTTGAGTATAAAATTTGGCAGCGTTATATTGATGAAATAAAAAATCCAATCAAAAAACTATATATTGCCAATCAGGCTAAGTTGCTGAAAAATAAAGAGGCTGAGCTGATTTCACAAGCGAATGTAAATTTTGCAATAACTGAAAATGATCGGCAAGGTGCTTTGCAAATTGCTCCACGCGCGAACATCATAACAGCGAGTGCCGGCGTGGACTTAGCTGTTTGGCAGCCGTCAGATTTTAAGCAGCGAAATCCGAATCATCTGGTTTTGGCAACAACTTTTAATTGGGTACATAATGTGAACGCTTTGCGGTGGTTTTTGGAAAATATATTGCCTGCACTGTTTGAAAAAAATCCGCAAACCAAGATGTTTATAATTGGCAAAAATCCTCCGGAATGGATTGAAAATTCTCACAGCATTGGAGCCGTTCCACTTGGCTATTTATCTGATATTAAGCCAGTTATACAAAAATGTGGAATTTATGTTGCTCCGCTTTTTGTCGGCTCGGGAATTAGAATAAAAATACTTGAAGCAATGGCGATGGAGTTGCCTGTTGTGGCAACCTCTATTTCCGCAGAAGGCATAAATGCAACTGAAAATGAAGGATTATTTATCGAAAACAGCAAGGATGGATATGTTGATACAATATTGAAGTTGATGAATAACAATGATTTACGAATAAATTCCGGCAAATCGGCTCGCAATTTCATACAGCAAAATTTCAATTGGTCAACAAATGTTCAAAAAATGCTACACGCATATTCTCAAATTATTAAAAATAATTCATAAAACTATAAAATATGAGGTCTTAACATGATATTTTTTTCTGAGATAGAAATAGAAAAATTGGTTGTACATTCGGTTGGTAATAAATTAAAAGGAGATTCGATTTTATGTTCGGATTCTACGGTGGTTCTTGGCAGCGAGCTTGAGGATGTGCTGTTGAAATATTTTATAAATCCATTTAAGCCTAATGAATTCTACAATTTAGCAAATATAGAACACAATGAAGTGTATTTATCTGTCAAACAAATTTTTTCCAATTCCAACAATTTCATCGCTGAATCACAGAAAATTGCTCGCAGATTGTTTGAAGAAACTCGCAATCCAAAAGTAGCCGGTGGAAATTTGTTCATAGTATATTTTAATAAGTGCATTATTAATGATGAGCTTACAAATGCGGTCGGTATTTTTAAATCAGAAATATCTGAAACATTTTTGAAAATTAAGCCCTCGAATGAGCGATTTTCTATTGAGCGGGAGGCAGGAATAAATATAAGCAAAATGACCAAAGGCTGCATGATTTATGCTTATGAAGAATCCGACGGCTATTTGGTTTCGATTATAGATAAGCGCTCTAAAAAAGAAGAGGTTAGCTATTGGTCAGATAATTTTTTAAATCTTGTTCCGCGAGAAGATGAATATTTTCAGACAAAGTATACGCTCTCGTGCATTGAAAATTATATCAGCAATGCAATGCCAGAACAATTTGAAATTTCACGTGCTGATCAGGCAGATTTATTAAACAAAACTTTAGAATATTTCAAAGAAAATGATGATTTTAATAGAGAAGTTTATTCTGAGGAAGTCTTTCAAAATATAGAAATTACAAATAGTTTTAGTGAATTTTGAGATATTTATCAACAGGACAATAATGTGGAAATCACCAATCAATTCACAATAAACAAGTCCGCTTTAAAAAAGCAGGCAAGGCGTTTGAAAACTGTTATAAAGCTTGATGATAAATTTGATATCACCATCCACAAGAACAAGGAAAATTTGCTGCGCGGCGAGGATGAAGCCACCGGTTTGCAATACTATCAGCTACTGTTTAAAGAAGAAAAATAGCAATAGCTTCTGTTATTCTCCTCTCTCATTTATGAATATTTTTTCATAAATAGAGAAGAGGAGAGAATGGATAATTATTTTTTTAATTTGCCATCACGGGCAGATTCATAAAGCGGAGTGTTAGAAGCATCAAGGTACATTAAATCACGGAATACTTTCGGATTTTTTGTGTAACCATTTAATAATTCAGCTATTTCCTGACTTTTGGTATACATAAAGGAATCCATCAAATTGCTTGGTTCTATGTATTTTTCTTTAAAATCTGCCATTTTAGATATAGTTGCCGCTATATTGTCCAAAGCTTTATTTTTATCGGTAGCAAGCATATCCATACCATCTATGTAGTATTCAAATATTAACTTACGGAAATTATCCAAACGAGGATTAGTCAAATCCCTGATAATTGTTTGGCGCCCATATTCGTTCTGGCTATAGCTTTCCCACCCTTCAGCCATCGCATTCGCACCGATATTGAAAATCTCAGACGCTTTTCTAAAACAAACATCTCCGTCCAATTCTCCATAAGAATCCACATCCAGTCCAATAATGATTAACATATAGAAATCTATAAGGCTTGTCAAGACATCGAATCGCCGGGGATCGTATGACATAGCTGAACTTTGCGAATATTCAAACATCCACTTCTTGTCTATAAATTTCATTGCCACAGATGTTGCCTCGTTATCTCCAAGTATCGAACGCTTGGAAACTATAAACAAATTTGCAGCATAAACATTGCCTGGGGATGTATTGTTAGGGTTGACAGGGGACAATTGTATCATAAGATTAACAGGTATTTTGGGACCTTCCCATGTTTCTCCTGAAAAACTTTGAGAATTTATGTACTCTTCCAAATCATATTTCAACGATTCAACACGCTGAACCTGTTCGCTTGCAAGCCGTTCGTCAATGTTAAGAGAAACCGTAGCTTCAATTTCCTGCGATATTAGCAAGCCTGTTGAATATAAAGCAATTACAAGAACAAATATTATTTTCTTCAAAACAGTAAACATATACATATTTTCACCACTCAATTTTTATTCACAGATAGCATACAAATATAGTAAAATTATTAATAACTTTAATTGTATTGTCTTGTTGCTGTCTTGCAATTTTTCATGAAATTCGTTGATCCAACGCAAAATAGATGTAGGATTAATTTTGAGGAATTTTGCCACTTTTCTAACGCCTATTTTTTTATATTATGGCTGAGGCAATATTTACATTCAATTTTTTCACACATACTTCGTATCTATATTTAAATAAAATACTTACAACAGTAATTACGTATTATATATAATATTTTACATAAGCAACAATAAAAGAACAATGACTTGGGCGTGGGTGGTACATTATATCTAAACAATATTTTGTTTGTTAATAAAAAAATATAATTAAATTCATCAATATTCATGTACTTTAGCTGCGAATATTTTCTCTTTTTGTTGTAAAAAATTTCGATATATGAAAAAATATTCATACTGATTTCAGCCTTATTCATCAATTTATTCTGATAAATCAACTCGGTATTAATAGTCTTGAAAAAGCTCTCAGCGACCGCAATTGTCCTTTCTGCTCACCGACAAAACAAAACGCTTTTGAGGGAATTTCGTTTTCCTTCTCCAAGCGAGAATAATTACGCTTAAGTTGCTACAATTTATTGACTTCATCGCTTTGAACAGCTTTGCCGCTACCTGAAAAATTATTTGCTCCTTTCGTTTTAAATTCATTTCGCCAACTATGCAACAAGTCGGCATAACGATACATTTTTTTTAGCAAATCCGAGCAATATTGTCAGAAGAAACAAGTTGTTTCGGCATATACATCTTCCGTTTCGTATATACGTATCGCTATATTATGAATATTTTTTAATCTATTTAGCTCTACTTTGAACTTGTCAAGAAAATAGCTGCAAATATTCTCAGCTGTAGAAATAAATGGGACAGCAACATGTTTGAAATTATTGGATTGCAGGAAACTCAGCATCAAAATATCATCGGACTCGCACAAAAAAGCATGATCGAATGGCTCTATAATTTTTTTTGCAATTTGCGATAAATCGAAATAATCTATAACCATTTGGTTTTCATTAAGTTCGCCCGAAATTTCGATTCGCATTTTATATGAATGTCCATGCAAATTGCGGCATAATCCGTCATGTTTGGGCAAACGATGTCCCATTTCCCAATAAAATTCTTTTGCTATTTTTACCATTTATGAATTGTTTTTAATTTTTTTCGGATAAATTTGCTTTTACATGTTTAACGATAATAGTTGAATTCATGCCCCCACGGGTTCCCCATTCCGAAATAATTTCCATTTCATGAGGTTCACAAACGCTTACTAAGTCATCTAAAAATTTATTAGTTAGCTCTTCGTAAAAAATTCCTTGATTGCGAAATTCAAGAAAATAATATTTCAATGCCTTCAGCTCCATGCACAGTTTGTCTGGAATATAGCGAATTATTATTTTGCCAAAGTCGGGTAAACCAGTTTTGGGGCAAACAGACGTAAATTCGTTATTTACATGTTCAATAATGTATTTCCTGTTCGGAGCAGGATTAGGAAAAGTTTCTATTTCTACCATTTTAATTATATATTATTTTATCTAATTACCGATATTGTATATACTTGCGAAGTTATTCCATAATTGATCATAACACGGTATGTGCCTGTTGTTAAACGATCAATTATTAATTTTTGTTCATAATTTCCGATACGGTTGTTTTCTAATTTATGCATCATAATTTTGTTTCCAAGTAAATCATATATTTCCAGCGATACCTCTTCATCCATATCTTCAATTATTTCGTAACTTAATATTGTTTCATATTTTGCTGGATTAGGTATAAATGAATTTATTTTTATTTTTTCTTTGTTGCGGATTATTCTCCGGTCATCGCATAAATTTATAAGTCGAAATGTCGTATTGTAATAAGCAACATCAACAGCAGCGCCAAAAAACGATGAAGTATCTATGAAATTTAATGGAGAAATATCCGTTTCACAAAGCCCTGCGGCGCCTTTTATATTGAATAGAGTGCCTATATAATCGACAAAATCGCCTTCAATTTGAATGCCAAAAATCCGCTTATCGTCGCTTGCAAGATAGTTTTTCGTAATCGTTGCAATGCCATATTTGCTCTCAACGGCAGTTGGATAAAAAATTCGCGGATTAATTTCAAATTCTGCATTGAAGTAGCGTTTTCCCTTGTACGCATAATTTTCATTCTGCTGGAAATTGACGGGAATATCAACATTTTTGTCTCTCGGATCTGCTAAAATTTCAGGAATTTTTAGAGATACGTTCGCTTTATATGGACCTAAATAAACACTGTCGATAAGCACGCAAGGTCTTGCAACAAAATGCAGTTGAGCCAGTTTGGGACTATCACCAAGAAATTCAATATCAATGCCCTGCTGCTCACCACCATCGATATAAAGCGGTAAGTTAGTGATAACATTATAGTTACCTTCGGGTGAAAAATATATGGAATCAATATAAAGCACCGATTCGCCCGTGTTTGTAACCGTCAGCGTGCGGGTGTGTATTTCGGGTATGAAATATAAATGGTTGTGGCTGGTCTGCAAAAAAGTACCGATGCCATCAGCGACTATATCATAAAGTGGCGTTACATTCTGTTGATTTGAATGAAAAATTATTAATTTATCTTGCAGAAAACCGATTTCCTGTGGCATAAATTCAACTTCAAGAGTATAGATTTCCTGTGGTTTTAAAATAATATCAGCATTATAACTTATGATTTTAAAATGCTTACCTTGCTCCAATTCTACTTTGTTAACTAAAATGTCAACGCTGTCCAAATTTTTGAATAAATTGATTTTCAGCGTATCACGCTCATATATACATGCTTCGCCTAAATCGACAGGAGAAGGATTTAAAGCCTGTAAGTTACGGTTTTTAGAGTAAATAGACAACGGTACGCTTAGTTCATATCCGCACGCCACAAAAATAAGTTCGTCTTTCAAATCACCAGTATCAACAGGTGATGCTAATATCCTGATATTCTTGCACTTGCCAATATCAACAGTATCTGGCATAGAGTCATCTAACAATTTGAAATGCAGATTATTCTTGAAATAATACTTGTCGAATATCGCAGGAACGAGTCCAGTATTGCAAATTACCGCCTCGAATATAAACTGATTATCAGTAGCCATAATCACGCTATCCATCTGTATTTGAGCAATAGTAGCAACAGGCCGCTCTATTGTGAAAGCAACATCATTCTGGTCGCTTTCCGGCAGCGAAAAATTAATTAATTTGCAGTTATCAAATTCATAATACGAATATGCTATAAGCGAATTGCCGTCCTCAGCCAGCTCAAAACCGAGCATAGTATTGGTAAAAGCGTTTATAGATGTTTTTTCCATATTCAGCTTATTGGTCAGGTCAAGCAAAGATATTTGTGACAGCCACGGCAATTGAGGATCGGTTTCATTGCCAATTATCGCAATATTTCCAGTAAAATTAAAATTCAATCCTATCGCATCTTTGTGCGAAGTATTGATGTTTTTGAAAAAAGTCTCCGTTTCGTTGTCATAAATGTAGTTATTGCAAAAAACCGAACGCATATCCGTATTTACATCAAAACTTGCCTCTTCATACTTCAAAGTAAGTCCCATAAGCCGCATATCCCGCGAAATCGATATACCGTTGATAACGGATAAATGCTCCGAGAAATCGTATTCTTTGATAACTTTGATGTCAGGGAAATCATCAAGCGACAATATCTTAACCTTATTGTTTAATAGAGAGATATAGGCATTGCCCGTGTTTTTTTCAATCACAAAATTAATAACAGGCGCATTGTCCCGGTAATATGTAATAAGGTTGCCTGCTGTATCCAGAAACTGCACGCTATTGCTGTATTTTGCAGGAGACAGAGCTATAAACTTGTCATCTTTCCCTACAGATATTTTTGAAGCACGAAAGTTATCAGGCAAATCCTTTTTCACTGAATAGTTGGGATAACCATTTGCATTATAAAGCATTAACTGTGTTTTTTGAGATGTATTCCGCAGAACTATGAATTTTTTTTCATTTTTCAAATAATCAATATCGTTGTATATGTAAGCTGGATCTTCGTTGATCTCAGAAATAATTGTTGGCGTGGCATTTGAATACAAATCCCATTCCAAAATATTTCCCGCAGAACTAACCGTCAGCGCGCGCGTAGCCTGAAAATTGAATGCTGCAGCTTTTATAGAATCGCTATCGTATTTCAGTATTCGATCATTGTTGCGATTAAATGTTTGCGATACGCGCACTATCGCCGAAGTGGTAATATTATCAGGAACTTTCCATAAATATTGGCTCGTATCGCCAGCAACAGTATCTATGGGCAGCCAGCTTTTGCCATTATCGGGAGAAAAATGCAATAAAACCGGATGTTCCTTAGCCTGCCCTCTCCACTCAATAAGAAAATCCTCACATGGAGCTAATATTTCACCACCTTTTGGGGACAGTAATTTCAGATTTACAACAAGAGGCAAGTCATATTCTTCTTTAGTAATTAGCGGTAATTTCCGTTTAAAGCCGCCTGCATAATGGAATATCATATATTCTCTTCGATATGGATTATCCGGAGGCCTGTTGTAGAACACAGCAACATGATAAAGTACAGATGGAATTAAAGATTTAGGCGGTGGAAATGGATAGTTATCAATAGACGTTCCGCCCCATAGATAATAAAATCCGTATGAATCCGGGTCATCTTTTGATTGATATGTAAATGTTATGGAATCCAGTATTACACTCGCTTCGGCACTGTTTCTGATATATATATTCCTGACAATACTGTTGCTTCTATAATAAAGTTCAGTAATTAATTTTTCTCCTGAATCATAAATATCTATCGCATAATTACGCAACAATCCAAATTGCCCAAGCTCAAAAACAACATTTCTGCTTCCAACCTCATTATTATGCGTAACAACAATCTCCGCTTCAATGCTAATCTTTGCTGTTTGCAGATTAGTTATCCATTCCGCCTTTTGAAATCCCTGAGCGTCGGGCGCGGAAAATTTCATATTCGGATTATATTTCGAAAGATTTTCGATTAAAATTGTATTATTATTATCTAATGTTATTGGATTGGAGTTCTGGACAGCCCGCAATTCAACGCTAAAAACCATTCCATTGCTACTATTGTATTCAATTTTAGGATTTTTGGCATAGACAGTAATATCCGCCATTGCATTATCTTTCAGGCAAAAGAACAGATAAGCTGCAAAAAGCGATATGTATATTTTTTTTGTCCCTGTTTTTTTACTCATAACCGTGCTTCGTCTTATATTTCAATATAATTATGATTTTTTTTAATTATAGTTTTTTGCTTATCTCTGTTAATATATATTTTTCCTGCTCAGAGAGACTCTGATAGCCTGTGTGCGATATTTTATCCAATATTGCGTCAATTTGGCTTTGCGTGATTTTGACGCCGCCGACCTCAATATCAGAATATTGCTTATGTGTTGAATTAGTGTCCACCACTTGCGGACGCTCTGTTGTTTGCGAATTTGTCCATGCCGATTTATAGCCTTGCCGCGCTTGACTTGTGAAACGGAACCGGCTCTGTGCGCTGCCCGAACCAATATATTCGTTGCTTGGAATCCCTGTTTTGATATACCTCCTTGCCCATTTGAATATGGGAGTTTTTTCGCCGAATTTCAATAAAATCAATCCTGTTAATGCGCCTCCGAAGTGAGCAAAATGCGCTACTCCGTCAATGCTGTTAAAGCCCATTATGGCTGATACCACCATCATTCCTATGCCAAAAATACGGGCTGGTATTGGTATAAAAATGGGAAAAACCATTATCTTTCTATCCGGGTTGAGCATGGCAAAGGCTATGATTATACCATATAGCGATCCTGAAGCGCCTATTGTTGGAGCGGAATGTCCAAGAATCGGAGTTATAACAAGGTGCGTTATTCCTGCTCCAATTCCAGCAAGCAAATAAAATATAACATACTTGGCGCTACCCCAATTTTCTTCTAAATCAGAGCTAAACATCCACAAGGCAAGCATATTGAAAAATATGTGGCTAAAGTCGGCGTGCATAAACTGATAGGTAATTAGCTGCCATGGGTAGAATTGCATGTCCGCAATCCCGTCAAATGGCTGCAACGCAAAATATTTCATTATGAGATATGAAACTGGAACGCCTGATAGCGTTATTGAGCCTGCCAGTAAGTTGTTGATAATAAAAACGGCTACGTTGATAATTAATATAAATTTCAACATAGGTGTTATTCTAAATAGCATGATTGTTCCTTTGCTTTTACAAGTTCGCAATAAATATAGCAAATTTTACACACATAATAACACCCATCACTGAAAAGTGAGCAGAAGGATGTTAGGAAGTGTATCCATTTTAGCCAAAACTACCCCAATAAAATATAACATCACTATTGCCTGTGTTGCGTATCATACCATTGGAGCAACTGTCCTGATGCGCAAATATCTGGAATGTATTATGAAAAAATATTCATTATTCTATGAGCATCGGGCGGGAGATGCTCTGCGTTGGGGTGCGGAGAATGTAGAAATACATGCCAGGAGGTAGCAATGAAGCATCAATATGTACGCTGTGAATACCCGCAGACATGTACTCTGCAACCAATACCTTTGCTAATTCGCCTGCCTGATTGAACAGCTGCAACGTTGTATAGCCGCGCTCGGACAGGGTGTAGTCAATGACCGCATAGCCCGAAGCAGGATTAGGTTTGCTTTGCGACAGTGCCAGCGGTTTCGAGCCGTTCGCATCAAAGAGCCGCGTGCCGTCGGCGCCGCACAGGTTGAGCATATTGAACATGGCATCTTTGCCATCGATAAATACCCTGCTGCTGCCATCGGCATACAGATTGTGCAGATTAAGCGATGCAGTGCTGTCATTGCCCAATGCTATCCTGAATTTAAGTCCTCCAATCACTTGTTTGCCAGCCTTATACGGCAGCGACAGCTGTATGGTTCTGAGCCCATTGCTGTCTATTTTGTCATCAAGTATCGCCAGCTCTGCCGATTCATTAACCGGTGCGAGCATGGAAGCATTAAACGATAGGGACAGATAGATATGCTGCATATCGAATGTGGAATATGCAGTGGCGGTTTCGTACTGTATCGGCAGCTCGACAGTTTGCCCCATCTCGCCCTGTATGTCGTCTATGAACACATGGACAGTATCATTTGTCAAATCCATGCCTGTGCCAAATAAATTAGTTTTCAGCGGTATATCGTTAAAATCATGCTCTATTCGAAGCACCGCATTCTTATTGCCTGTGGAGAACGGTATGAACCTAAGCGGCATATATAACGTATCGTTAGGCTTCACTGTTGCGGTATTCAAAAAATTCCTGAAATTGGTGTCATTAGTGCCTGTTATATATACACTTTGAACATTGATATTCTTGGATGATACATTTATGGCTACTGGCACTGACATATCCTTAACATCATCAATAAATACATTGCCAAAATTTATCAGTTCCGTTAGCAGCATCAGCCCTTTGCTTATGCCTGTGCCTTTTAAAACAGTACGCACTGTATCGTCAGGCAGTATAAACTCGACCGTTGCATAGCGCAAACCAATAACTGTAGGACGGAAAAAGAAGTTCATCGTCAGCTTTTGATTTGCCAGAAATGGTACAGGATATTCAAGCTCTTCCAACATGCCGAAATCAACATAGTTATCCCCAGCCACCCGTATGAATTTGATATTGTACCTGAAATCGCACAGGTTGGTTATTATGTCCGTAATGGTCTTAACCCCCATTTCCCCGATGAATACCTCGCCCAAGTCAAATGTATCTATCGTTTTCGCTTTGGCACGGGCTATGCGCAGATAGCATGTGCTGTCCATTTGCAGTGCCCGCTGGTCTAAGTTCCACACTTTGGCAGTCTTATCGTTGGAGGCGCTTAGTACGCGCACGCCATCGGCATTGAATATCCCTGTATTGACGGCTAATGTATGCTCGGCAAACAGGGTTGGCTCTTCAGACGGCGCCCCTGTTTTGGCATTCCACCGCTTCATTACCTTGTCGCTGCCAGAAGTCAGCAGCCAGTCGTGTGTGTTGTCATGGAAAAAGCTGGCAAAATTGATGATGCTGTTGCCGGAGGTATCAATATGTACAACGGTATATTCAATCTCCTTTGTGGTGGTATTTATCACAGCAGCGTGCCGCAAGGTTATATTGATAAAAGCAATCTGGCTGCCATTGTAGTTGTATGTGGCATATTGCGACTGCGCATATCCCAAGCCCGACCTTGCATTTATCGTGTCCTGCAGGTTGCCGTCTATATCGAAAAACCGGATAATGCCATCTCGCGGAGTAATGGTCAATATCCTGTACTGCTCCGTAGGATGAAATTCCGCATACCGGCACAAGGGCGATTCCTGCGAATTGATTTTGCACACGGCTTTCTTATGTCCTTTGTCCATCTCAAATATGGTGGCATTGCCATCATTGCTTGCAGCGACAGCATACTTGCCGTCCTTGCTAAATTCAATTGAATTGACAGAGGAGCCTAACTTGTATTCCCATGCAAGCGAGTAGTCGTCGGCATTATAGATGTAGATATAGGAATTCTTGCTCGCAATGCCTATGTATTTATCGGTCATGGTAGTTGGGTCATACATGTATTTTGCCCATGTTGCAGGCTCGTTAAGTTCGGGGAAAGTATGTATCAGCTCGCCCGTAAATGAGTTCCAGACATATACGAAATTGCCGCAAGTGGTTATAACTCTGTCCCCATTCACGTTGTTGAAAAATGCGGTAGTAACAACGCCATCATGCTTCAAGTCCAAAGTCTTGCCGACGTTATTGGGCCAAAGCTGTATAGCCCTGATTAGCAGGCTGTCGGTTTCGACATCCGGCACCGCCCATTTGCACGATAAACCTGTAACATTCTTAGCCAGAGTATCCCACTTGGGCTGTCTATCAATATTATATTCAAGCTGGATAACATCTTTAGGCAGCAATCCAACCCAGTCTATTTCAGCTGTATCGCCGATAACAAGCACATCGGTACATGCAGGCTTGGTTATCTCTATGGTCTTGGTTTTTGGCGGTATATTCGGAAAACCGCCCGTCATATATATGGTATCGCCGCTGCATGCCGGCGCAGACTTGTCAGTCCCCAATATCAGCTCGGCAAATACTATGCTCGAATCCAGCGGTGCAAAGCGTATGACCAGCTCCAGCTCCTCGCCCGGATTAAGCACCCTGGGCTGCACCTCGTTGCCGCTCACAAATGAGAAATGCGGATTGGTTAATGAAAAAGTATTAATTTTTATTGGAGCATTCTTTGCCGTGATTTTGATGGATCTGTCTAATGTAGAACCCGGCAGTACTGAAGAAAATTCAAGATATGAGGGCGTCGCCTCCAAATATGACAGAGCCGATGCCTCAATGCTCAACACGTAACTGCCTGTTCCATACGAACCGGTTTTCACCGCAATATCGTGTATTCCCGTACAGTTAATAAAGCTTGACGCTGTTATGCTGTACGGCACATACCCTTCGGCAAGGCTTACCAGCGACACAAAACTTGCCAGCTTGTGTTTATTCATATCGCTAATGCTGATGCAATAGCCGCCCGTTTGCAATGCCATTCGCTGCATAGGTTCAGGTATATCGTAACTTATGTACATGATATATATGCCGATACCATTTTTATTAGCCAGCTCAATAACCCGATTCGCCTCGTCAGAACTAATCAATCCCTGAGTAACAAGTATTATGGATTTCCTGTTTCGTGTCGAATTGTTCAGGTATTCGATGCTGCCCGTCTGCGCAGACGTCAGGCTGTGGTATATATTTGCTGCTGAAGATTGGGTAAAGTTTGAAACCATGCTCGCAATATCGTTCGTCTCTTCCGTAAAATTCGCCTCCACCATGCTTATCTGGTCAAAAGAAAGCAGTGCCGTTTCCGTTAAATCGGTATTAATATAGCTAATTAGCTCATTTGTCCATACTTTGGCAGAATCGAAATCCGCTTTCTTATTCGTGCGCTGCCCTGTCGACAAATCGAACGATATTAGAAGTGAATTTTTTTCACTTGCAGCAGTTGCGCCGGAAAAGTCTGTTACAGGCATAACTTGATTATTATCAAGTACTTGCACATCATTTACATTTAAGCTGGTTACAATCCTTTGGAAATTATCGACAGCCAAAAATTCAGTGGTAATATTCGGATAATTTGACGTATCATGCCGCAATATCGTTACGGTTGCATTGGCATTCTGCAAAACTGCCGCCAGCATTAAAATTATAATTACAGTCAATATATTTTCAGTTTTCATAGATATTATGAATATTTTTTAATGATTATGTCTATTATTTAGTATGTTTTACATACATTTAGCTTACTAACCAATTGCAAATATACAAAAAAAAAGCGATATGCCTGTATATCGCTATTCTAACTATATTGTCATTATTTATGAATAATAATTAATAAATGGCAATGCCTTTTGTTCGGCTTTCGCCGCCGCTGCGGATATTGAGAAAATACATGCCGCTGGTTAAGCGCTTAGGGATGTCGAAAGCGCTATTATGCACAGTCAAAGGCGACGTTTTGCTCGGCGATATTGACAGTTCGGGCATTGTCATAAAGGAGGTTAACTTCTTGAATAATATGAAGTTAGAGCCATTGGACACGGTAAATGGCTATATTATGCTTGGTATATGCCGTGAAGGCGGCGACAGACTGATATTGCAGGGCAATGTGCCATACGTGCATGTCCTTGTAACTTCTGCAAAA
The DNA here is from genome assembly GCA_031550405.1 of Kapaibacterium sp. (SeqCode). Taxonomy (GTDB): domain Bacteria; phylum Bacteroidota; class Ignavibacteria; order Kapaibacteriales; family UBA2268; genus JAVBOP01. The sequence continues at coordinate 3,572 of JAVBOP010000106.1, read as the reverse complement.
TCAACGCTTTACGTTTGCGATAGACACTCGAGGCAGGCGAACACAGTCTGGATATAAAGGATAATAGCGATTACGGCAAAAGTACGTCAAAAATCAATGGTGGGGTTTATAGACATCTTAATTAGCTGTTCGATACCGTGCAATACAAGGTTAGGAGTATAAACTACACGACTGATTTTTGTAGTATTCATTATAAATTCACCATCTCCACCCGTAAAAATTATCTGAAAATGGTTACTACTAAGCAATTGCTCTGATATATTTCGAAGCGCATAACTGATGCCGCCAGCGACGGAAGCGATAATTCCACTCTGAATGGAAGATCCCGTATCATTTCCAATAGTAGCGGCTGTGTCAAATGTGGTGATGAGCGGCAATTGGTTGGTAAATTTACTGAGTGCTTTAGCTTGAGTAGAAAGTCCCGGAAAAATCATGCCGCCAAGTGCTATATTGTTGTGATTTAATATATTTATAGTGACAGCTGTACCGCAATCGACCGTAACCAATGGAGGCGTATAAAAACAAGTTGCACCAATCAACCCCAATTTTCTATCGCTCCCCATCCCTCTGACATTTGAAAAATTAATTATTCTTTGTTTATCCAAAAGTTCAATGGCATTGACAGCTTTAATGGAGGATTTATTAATTTTTTTTAATAAATTATCGCTAACTGTTTGATTTACAGATGAAAATGCCAGCATCCTTATTTGATTTTCTACCAAAAAATTGAATAAATTGGTAATGTCGCTCGCTAAAAAATATTCAATTTTATTATTGATTTTGACTTTTATGCGGCTGTTTCCAATGTCTATTGCTGCGTGTTTTTTTTGCAAAATAAATTTATTTATAAAATGTAACTACTATATTTTTTTAGCTGATGCCAGAATTGAAACTCCAAATGGGAATTTGATTCTTCCTAAAAAATTTCCTTCAAATTTGAAAATACGGGTAAATATTTTATTTAAAAACGGTGAAATTTTTTCAACAGGTTCCTGATTTTTCTTGTCAGCTCCGGTCAATTTATCCAAAAACCGCTTCAAAATCGCCGGAAAAAACAGAAAAAAATTGAAATATGTCGAATATTCGATTTCAAAGCCAGCATTTTTAATCGCCTGATTAAGCTGCTTTTTGGTGTACCTGCGATAATGCTGGTGTATTTCGTCATGCTTGCTCCACAGCCACATATAAGCAGGCACTGTTATTATCAAAGTTCCGCCGGGCGGGAGCAGTTCACAGGCGCTATGCAACACGCTGTCGGCGTCCTTTATATGCTCAATAACGTCGAGCATTATTATTGCAGATAAATTATATTTATTTTTAGGAAAATCTTGCAAGTACATGTTATGCAACAAATTAATTCCGCGTTTTTTGCAGTATTCCAATGCCGTAGCAGAAGCGTCCAGGCAAACAGGGATATAAGTATTTTTCAATTTTGCAGCAAATCCGCCCGTTCCGCAACCAACATCCAATATGAATGCGTGTGGCTTTATATCGGTCTGATTTTGTATGAAATCATAAATGATTTGATTCCGCGCAACGAACCACCAATATGTATCTTCTATTTCAAAATTAGTATGATAAACAATTTCTTGCATAAGTTTCAATGGAAATGTGAGTACAAAATTAAGAAAATTTGGTTGATTCAAAAAAAAATTGTATTTTTGTAGTTCAAAACATCGCGGGGTGGAGCAATTGGTAGCTCGTCGGGCTCATAACCCGAAGGCTTCAGGTTCAAGTCCTGACCCCGCTACTACCCTCTTCTATATTGAAAGCAAAATAGAAGGGGTTTTTTTTATGCAGGCGTATTAGTGCATTACCAAAGCACGCCATATTTACATTATAATATAGTATATCAGTCGAACCTACACATATATTATGAAAACATATTTAGAATTTAGACAGAAGCGTATTGAAAATAAAGCTACTTGCAAGGAAGAAACGACCAATATCTTGCAGGAAATTGACAGGAATAAGCACTTGCAGGCTTATATCAAGGTAAATGAGAATGCCGTCAATGAGGCTGCGGTTGCCGATAAGCGTTTCGAGGCGGGCAACCCGGGACCGCTTGAAGGCATGCTCGTTGCCGTTAAGGATAATATATCGACACGCTCTATGCCGACTACCTGCGCATCGAAAATGCTTGAAAAATATGAGCCTGTTTTTGATGCAACCGTCGTGCAGCGAATCAAGGCGGCTGGCGGAATTGTTATTGGCAAGGCTAATATGGACGAGTTTGCGATGGGTTCTTCTAATGAGACATCGTATTTTGGATGTGCAAAAAATCCTGTAGATACATCTTGTGTGCCGGGCGGCTCTTCGGGAGGTTCTGCGGCTATTGTTGCAGCAGGATTGGCGCATACGGCGCTGGGTTCTGATACCGGAGGCTCCGTTCGCCAGCCTGCATCGTTTTGTGGTGTAGTTGGGTTTAAGCCGACTTATGGCAGAATATCGAGATATGGCTTGATAGCCTTTGCCTCGTCGCTTGACCATATTGGTATTTTTGCCAATAATATTGAGGATACAGCCTTGCTTTTGGATGTAATGAGTGGCAGAGACGACATGGATTCCACTTCTGCCAATACCCCTAACACTGATATATTTAATGCTATTAGCGCTTCACAGCAGACAAATTCCAATTTCAAAATAGGCATATTGCCGGAAAGGATGCTGCAATGCTGTTCACATGATGTTTTGGAGGTCTATTATGAGTATTTGGATAAAATTCAAAAGAGCGGCGGGCAATTGCATGAAATAGAGTTCGACTGTTATGATGCGTGGGTGCCAACCTATGTTGCATTGACAACGGCAGAGGCGTCTTCGAATTTTTCTCGTCTGGATGGCATTCGGCTGGGACACAGAACTGAAAAAAATATCGACAATATTGATATTGTTTCGCTTAACAGAGGCGAGGGCTTTGGCGACGAAGTGAAGCGGCGCTTGCTGGTTGGCACATATATTATGCTATCAAACCCGTCATTGCAATATTATGCTAAGGCTAAGCAAATGCAGCAACTTATAAAAAAATGCTATGCAGCTGCATTTGATAAGGTAGATTTCATTTTTCTACCTACAACATCAACCTCAGCTTTCAAAACAAACGAGAAAAACAGCGATCCTGTGTCTATGTATCTATCTGATTTTTTTACTACTTCTGCGAATTTATCAGGTATTCCTGCAATATCCCTGCCGCTCGGTAAATCAAAAGCTGGGCTGCCAATCGGTATGCAGCTGCAAGCCAACTTGTTTGAAGAAGAAAAACTGTTTGCTTACTCTAAAAAAATTACCAGATAATGAATATTTTTTAATAATACTACCCCGTCATGCGAAATGGAGAATTATGTAACACTGTGTAAATATTAGCAGTTACATAATTCCCCTCTTGTAGAGGGATGCTGCGAAGCAGCGGGGTGTTGATGATTTAAAATTTAATTGTATAGCCGTTGCATGCAACGGCTATACAGGATTATGAATAAAAACCTATTTAGCAACCACAAACTGGTCGTTAAATATAACTGCCTCGTCTATCGTTATTGTGTAGTTGTATGTGCCGCTGCTGTAGTTGGCGGTGCTCA
>JAVBOP010000198.1:0-8371 GCA_031550405.1 Kapaibacterium sp. (SeqCode) | reverse complement strand
AATTAAAATTCATAAATTAGCAATAATCTTTACTATTTTTTCGATTTCATGTATAATATTAACAATTGCAGTGTTTCTATCAGTTCTGCAAATTCCTCTCTGGTAAAAATAACAGCATCATCACTGTTATTGGTATTTAGCTTATTATTCAATACGTTACTTAATTTTTCAGATAAAATTTTCTGTGTGCCAAGTATCGTAAATTTCTCATTCCGAATTAATTTTTTGATAAGCTGGAATGTAGCAATATTACTTTCTGTATAAACTCTCCTGCCTGCCTTGCTTTTTTTAGGCTTGGCGACAGGAAATTTCTTTTCCCAATAACGAAGCGTATATGCTTCTTCGTCAATTATATTTGCAACTTCAGAAATTGAAAAATAGAGTTTTTTCATATATTATAAAATAAAACCAACTCCTAAATAATAAACATACTTAGAAGTTGATTTGTTGGTTAAAATTATTGTTATTGACCTATAAAAGCCTTATAAGCAGTTGCATCCATTAAATTATCAAGTTCAGCCGGATTAGAAATCTCAATTTTTATCATCCAACCTTCATTGTACGGATCATTATTTACAGCTGCTGGATTATCATTCAAAGCCATGTTAATTTCAACAACTTTGCCTGATGTTGGCGCCATTAAGTCGGAAACAGCTTTCACAGCTTCGATAGTTCCAAAAGACTCTCCTGCTACAAGCTGGGTAGTGCTTTCTGCTATATCGACATAAGCTATATCACCAAGCTCTGACTGAGCGTGATCTGTAACGCCAATAATTCCGATATTTCCTTCAACTCTAATCCATTCATGGTCGGTTGAATACTTTAAATTATCTGGAAAATTCATTATTCTCTCCAATGTTAATCGTTATTTATAATAAACTTACTGTTAAGTCAATATTTGTTATATCTTATGTAATATTATGGGATGGTAGTATTTTCTACTATTTGCTGTAAAGCACAGATAATACTTCCCTGAACTATAAGCTGATAAATTCAAATTGCGCTGCTCCGCATCAAAAGTACGCACCAAATTACCATTTATGTCAAAAAGTTCTAAGTTACTTACCCTTATATCGTCTGGCAACTCTATGCTTACAAGATTGTTAGCAGGATTGGGCGAAATATTAACTGCAACCCGAAAATCATCTACAATGTTTGTTTTAGGTAAACATTCTATAGGAGTTCCTGTATTAGGTTCAGCAAAACAATAATAATTTTGGTCAGCCGCCGCTATTGCACTTATCCAATATAATTTTTCTTGACCTATTACAACTGTAGTTAGGCCTATTGTATGATTCGACTTATTAGGCTCTAATTTTGCCAAGCTATTTACAAAATTAGAAGTTAACATAAGATTAGATACAAAAACATCACTATCAACAATCTCATTTTCATCAATTGTAAATTCTATGCCTGTTAATTGCATCGGATTGGGAACTACTATCCACGATGTGTCGCCAACTTTTCCTAGCATTAATAACATAACACGCTCATAGTTATCTTTATCTCGAAAGGCATACATCCACATGTTGGCTTTGCCTACATCACCTGCATCATATTTCATTTCTGAAACCCACAAGCCAGCACCACTAATATTCATCGCAGGTATATCTTTCCATAAAATAGCCATAAGCTCAACTTCACCTGCATCAGGGTCTGGTAATAGAAGTTCCCTTGCCGTAGATTTTACGCTGTCTAAACCTTCTTTAGCTGTAAAAAACTGAAATACATCTTGTGCAGATGCAACACTTGTACTAATAACAACAGCAAACGCCATTGCTGCTATCATCAAAGATCTTCTCATATTTTATTTCTCCCTTTAGGATATAATTATAAAAAAATTAATTAAAATATGTTACAGATTTTTTATATTGATTTGCCTTGCTAAATTATACAGCGTCAAAGTGTTGCTATATGTGCTCCTTCTATTGTAATATAATATATTTTCGTTTATATTTCGTGCTTATATGTTTTATTAAAAATAATTCATAATTGTTAAATTCGGCATCCCGCTATAACTTTACGCGCTCCATATATGCGCCCGTACGGGTATCAACTCGGATGACATCGCCTTCATTAATAAAAAGCGGTACAGAAACCGCCGCACCCGTTTCTACCGTTGCAGGTTTGAGAACATTCGTTGCGGTATCGCCTTTCAAACCCGGCTCAGTGTGAGTTATTTGCAAGTTAACACTCACAGGAAGCTCGGCACTTAAACAGATTGTATCCTCAAATGCTACCGTAATCATTTCATTTTCCTTGAGATAGTTCACTTGATCGCCAAGAATCACAGGGTCGATTGGAATTTGCTCAAATGTATCAGGGTTCATAAGTATCAAACTTTGTCCATCATTATATAAATACTGGTAATTGCGACGTTCTACGCGAACAAAATCTATACTTTCGCCAGAGCGAAACCTGTTTTCCAATAACTTCCCTGAACGTAGATTGCGCATTTTTACTTGATAAAACGCTCTCAAATTTCCAGGTGTTCTATGCTCTGACTCTAAAATTTGGCAATTTTCTCCATTAAACTTGATAACCGCACCTGGTCTTAAATCGCTTGTAGTACCCATTAGTTCTTATATATTTATGATATTTATTGTTGAGGTGTCGACCGGATTCGAACCGGTGTTCGCGGTTTTGCAGACCGATGCCTGACCACTTGGCTACGACACCATTTTTAGAACACAAAGATAATCTTTTTTTGCCTAATAACCAAAATAATTTGTTACGAATATAATTTTAAAAAATGAATATTTATTCATTTTTTCATTTATCTTATCAATATCTTCGAACAGGTTTGAACCATGTGTCCCCAATGCTGATGTCAATAACCATGCGTCCAAACCACTCGGAGATAAACCCTTGCGCCGCTGTGCTTCTTTTGCCCATTGCTATGGAAAAGTCGATTTGCGAGAATCTTGACAATGGGTACTGCAATCCGCAAGTTACTGCCATCTCGTTAACATCATTGCCATTTATGCTGTAGTAAAGCTGCTCATAATAGGCGCCTACCTTGTACGAGGCTTTGTCAGCCAAGCTCGCAAATGGATTCGGATTGCCCATTCTATTTATGCCAAAAGAATATTTTTGTGAATTTCTGAACGCAACATTGGATGCGGAATTAATAGAGAAATCGGAGAATGTGCCAAGCAAATAATCGCCTGCAAACATAAACTTGCCAATAACATACGAAAATCCTGCTCCGAAATAATTCGGCATATTGACTTTTTCAAAAGATTTGATAACAGTGTTGCTAATCATCGAGTCAATGCTGTATGGATAAACATATTCGTCCCGATGATCGACATTGGCATTTTGTATGTACTCGTAAAATACTCCTATGCCAAGTTCCTGTACAGGATTGACGTATAGACCGAGCTTGTAGCTGTATGCTTCAAAAGAATTTGAACGTCTTAGCTCATATTTCCGTTCCTCCTTGCTATTGAAAAAGAAATACGAATTATGGTCTACCTTGCCGAAAATGGATGAAAAAGTGCCGCCCAAATACAGCCAGTCAAGCGTTTTAGCTCCCAAACCAATGGAAAGCGATGATAAACCGCCCAATCCCTGATACCTGTTATGCCCGTTTGCTATAACCTGTTCGCCTTCCTTTATCTCCACCGGCACAGCTATGTAGTAGTTTACCGTTGAAACCGGCTGCATACACAATGCTGCACTTATTTTGGCAGCAGTATCGAAATTGAATACCGAAGCAAAGCCATTCAGACTGCCATTATTTTGCCACAGCTCATAGCCTTCGCTCTGTATGATATTTTGGATGAACCTGTATCCCGTTTGCAGGCGGGTAGTATTCGTAAATGCAAGCATTGCTGGATTCAGCAAATTTATATTGCTTGTCAAAGGCACCGCTATCTGTGCGCCTCCCATAGCCTGATATGCGGCTCCATTGCCATATATCACATCTCCAAGCCCAAAGACGGAATAGTTCGAGCCGCCTTGCGAAAACAAAGGAATAGACATGCACAGTGCGCATAATACATTTATAATATTTTTTATTTTTATCATATCCCAAATATAACAAAATTATCCATGAATTTCGGTGAATTACCCTGCAACCCCGCTACTAAAACGACAGGCTGGCTGACAGGTATAAGCCGTTAGAAGCTGGAACCTGACGGCATACTCCGCCTACGCATAATATGCCTGAGCGCTGGCGGCCATAACCAAAGCTGAAACGGGATGCACCGACAGTATAGGCAACATTTGCATTCAAATAGTGTATTTGCCGATCCTCTATCTCGTTACCATAGTTCCAGTCGTCGTATATCGTTAAGTACAAGCCGCTTAAGGCGCCACCGCCTATTGTCAGCTCTGCCGTCAAGCCTAACCAGTTGCCATTGTTAACATCATGATCGGTTATTGCGGAATCCTGCTTTGACCACAGGTGCTGCACCTCGCCCTTAAGCGCCAGATTTTTATTCAGCCTAAACGTACCGTCAAGCACGAGCACATTGGCATATACCTTGCCCGAATTTGGCGCACCGCTGTTCTCCAGCACATCTTTGTTGTATATAATATTCATATAAGCCAAAGTGCCTTTGAAAAAATCAGAAAACTTGCGGTATACAGTTGCGTTTATATCTTGAAAAAACAGCTCGTCGCCTATGCCAAACAGCGGAGAATCATAAGTGCGGCTGTACTTGCCGTCATCATTCATAGTGTGGGTTGTGTCGATTGATTGCACGCGAGAATAGTTCAATGTTATATCAGTGCCATATTTGCCGCCAAGCGAGGAATTGCGAGGCAGTTTGCAGCTCATTTCCGCCTGTATCCCCGCTTCGCCGTTGTATTGAGTGGCATAGGGATACATCGACGCCAAGCGATATGTATGCTGCTTGGTGAGTGCCGGTATATAGTTTATCATCAGCTGAGTGCCTGTGGCATACCTGTCGCTGCGGAAGTCCATATTATCTATCTTGTGCAGGTTCAGCGACGCACTGATACCCTTGTTAAAGTATGCAGCATTTAAAAGCATGCCATAGCCGGCATTGTAATTATAGCCGTTAGTGGCATTAGGGTCATTATATTTGTAGGAATATTCGATATCCGCACTTATGTTTGCTGATGATACACCGGCTCTTCCAGACCATGCAAGCACATTTGCAGGCATTTTCAAAAACAGGTCATTATCAGGCTGGTAAAGGCTGATAAGACTTGCACCACCAAATATATTCATGGTCTCGGGTGAACAGCTGAACATTTCATTGAACAGCATATTCAAATCGCCGCCACGCACAATACCTTCGCCCAAGTCCCAGTAATTGCGTTGCTTGCCTATAAGTGCCGTAAGCTCCATACCCTTCACCGGACGTATTCTGATATTTGCACCGTTAACAGCATTATCATAGCCCAATGCCCGCTCTTCATAAGCGCGGAATATCATGCCGCTGCCAAATTGTCCGTAAAAATCGCCAGCTGTAACGTCAAGCAGATCGTTAGAATATGTGAAAAAATAGAATGGAATGCCCTGCCCTTTGTACTTATCATCAATTCCCAATAATGGATTCAGGTAGTATTCATACCTCATGCCGGCTGTAAATCCGCCACTAACATAATTCAGGTTAAAAAAGCCCATTGACTGAATCTGCTCATCAACTTTGGGCGCCTGCATAACTGAATCGCTTTTGTACGTCTGCGCCTCTATCTGAAAACTGCCGCTTACTTGTCCGCCACTGAACGGCAGCTGTGCATTAAGGCTGTTACTGGCTGCCAAAGAACATAGCAAAGCTAAACACAAGGTATAGATAATTTTTTCCATGTTATATTGATGTTATATTAAAAAAGCCCTCAAAAATAACAAAAAAAATTCAAATACACACTCCGCCTAACCAATATTAAGCAAAAGGCGCCGTTTATTAAAAAATATTCATAAACAAAGCTGCATACAAAACAAACAGAGGGTGGATGCCATTCCCCCTCTGTTTTAAATTTATACTGCTATTTTATATTGCTATCTTATGATTGCGTATTCGACTTCAGGATAACCCCTTACTCCGCCATCTGCGTCATTCATAGAAATGAAACGGAGTTTGTAGGTATTGCCGGCATTGTCTCTTATCACATAAAACCTGTCCGTTTTCACAGAAGGAGCCGCAGTTGGACCGCCGCCATGTCTCCAATTAGCGCCTATTGCATCAGTATTTGATGAAAACGCAGCACTGCCAATATTTGCAGAACCATAATTCTCATAGGTAACTGTTTCATCAATCATTATTTCAGCAGCCTGAACGCCTTTGTTCAAAAACACAATGTCCGCCATCACAAATGGCACGCCGGGCATCATTGCCGAAATATATGTATTTCTGCTCCAAACCATATCCCAATTGTTCTTTTCGGGCTGAATATCTAAAACTCTATTATGAGCCAATGAAGCTCCAACAAAGTGATAAGCCGGTTTTTTAGCAATCTCCAGTGTTTTCACATCTGATGAATTCCACAAAGCATATTTCAATAAATATGTGTTATTGTCCTTCATCGTAACATTGACTTTAAAAAGCTCTATATCGGCATCGCCAGCATCGTAAAGATAGGTTTTGCCTTCCTTTATGATAGTTTGAGATAAGTCCTGCCCAATTGTATCAACTATATCAAAACTGCCCATGCCCATGCCCAAAGCAAGCACTGTGTCCTTGTAATAAGCGCGCTGCTCGTCCGACATAATAGTATTTATACTGATGCTATTTTCGGCTTCAGTGGCTCTGCTGCCGGTAGTGTTGTTTAAAATTACACCGAAATCGCTGCCGCAATTAAAACCTAAATGCCACGAAATGCGTTCGATAGATGTTTGTGTTTCCGTGCTGAAATCAAGATACACCGAATTTGCAGCCGAAGCGCCGCCTTCTCCGCCTTGTAGCGTGATTGTGCTTCCCAAACTTGGCGGCGGCGTAATTACCTCATCATCACTGCATGAGGCAAGTGCTATTGCGAAGAATAGACTGATAGAAAGAATTTTTTTCATATTGTTATGTTTAAAATGTTAAAAAACAGTATTTGCAAGTTAAGTATATTTCCACAACCAATGTCTGCTGTTCAGGCAGGTTGACAATATAGTTTACAAAATTACTATGAATATAAAAAATTAGCAATCCCAACATCCTGCTATTTTTCGATATCATATCATAAGAAGTGGGGATAAAGAATATATTTATGAATATTTTTTTAATAATCTGTTGAGACAGTATTAAGTGATTACAAAGTTGCCGGAACTTCTAAACGGCAAAGGAAGGGTTTTATACCATAGTTTCCAAGTATGTTGTAAAACAACAGGTTAATTATAGCCGCCATGTGATTTAGCAAATATATGTTATCTTGACAATGGTATATTTTATCGCCAAAGTTTTGTATATTTGCATCTTTAATTTTTAAATTAAGGTTTAAATTTATGGCGAATAAAACGATGGAATTGCTGCCTCCGCGCAAGGACGGTGGAATGCCGGCGATGGCAGCGCTGAATAACAGAAAATCTACGAAAGAATTTTCGGAAAATCCAATCTCGCAGCAGCAGCTTTCGGATTTGCTGTGGGCGATGTTTGGGTATAATCGCACCGATATTATGAAACGTACTGCTCCAACGGCGAAAAATTGGCAGGAAGTAGAACTGTATGTTATTAATAAAGAAGGGGTTTACATATATGATGCTAAAGAAAATAAACTAAAACTTAGCGTCGAAGGCGATATGCGGCATATTGCCGGCTTGCAGGAATACCCCAAATATGCTCCATTGAACATACTTTTAGTCTCCGATTTGGACAAAATTGAGAAGGTGAATGATATTGATAAAAAAATAACGACGAGCGCTAATGCAGGTTTTATTTCACAGAACGCTTATATTTACTGCGCATCGGAAAATCTGGCTTGTGTTGCGCGCCTTATGATTGACCAGAAGGAAATAGCCAAAACATTGCAACTCAACCAAAACCAATGGGTTTCAATGGCTTTAACTGTTGGCAATATGAAATAGATTTATGAATAAAAATTCATAATAATTACTCAAATATAAAGCTATAAGCTGGTTATTAATGATTTTAATTGTAGCCGGCTTTTTGTTTTTTTAGTCTTTAAAAATATATTGATATTTTGCCTTACAATTGATTTCGCTTTTTCATAAATATTTTTTTGCACTTTTTTGCCATTTTTTAAGCCTTCATAACCGATTTCAAACGCAATAATACCCTTTGCTAATACAAATTTATAGTTATTTTATTTTCCCCAAAAAACATCATATTTGTGCATAGATTCTAAAATAAAAATCATTGATGTTGTAGAAAGTGAACGAGAGCTTGAAAAAATTATTAAGAAAACATGCAGGAACGCTTTTTGCTCCCCGCATAAAAATGCCAATACA
>JAVBOP010000123.1:0-18276 GCA_031550405.1 Kapaibacterium sp. (SeqCode) | reverse complement strand
CTTATTATGTTGTCTAAAATTTCCATATATGTATTAAATTTTTTAGGTATTTTTATTGAAATAAACTTGAGTTATATATTATTGACGATATTAATTTTATGTTATTGCATATATTTTTACCTGCTTTGAAACTTTTTTTATATGTCAAGTAAAGGGCGTAATATCATACGCCCCCACGATGATTTATGAAAAAATATTAATAAAACTGTGGCATTTAGAGGATTGTTTATTGTATGTCTGTAAAAAATCGTATATTATTGCATGATTTCGTTAATTTATGCGATAATATCCTAAAATGAAAATAATCAATCATAAACAGCTCATAATTTTGTCGCTTTTGCTGGCTATGGCACTTTCCGGGTGTAAGACCAAAGGCTATGATAATTTTACTACTTACTTCAATATATATTATAATGCTGACAGGCTGATGCGGGAATCGGAGGAGGAGTTCGATTTTCAGCAGGAGAAGAAGCGGATAGATCCGCGGGTGCTGGTACCGCAGACTAAAATTGCAGCACTGGATAATGCCGACCAGTTCGCCCCGCCACAGCTGACAAGCATGGTGGTATCCAAAGCGACGCGTCAGGCTGTTGAAGTCAAGCTGGATTCCATACTTATAAAAGGCTCGAAAATACTTGCAAAGCACCCCAAGAGCAATTACGTGGAGCCGACGCTGTATCTTATGGCGAAGACATATTTTTACAAGGAAGAATGGCTGCCGTCACAGATTAAGTGCAGTGAATTAATAGACTTGCATCCTGCTGGCGAATGGTCGCCTGATGCCCACCTGCTTATGGCTTTTTCCATGTTGCTCCAAAAAAAATACCATGCCGGAAAGATTATGCTTTCGCGTACGGTAGATGTTGCATGGATGAAAAAGCGATACGATATATTGACTAAAGCTTTTGCCATGGAGGCTGAGCTGGCGCTGTACGACAATGACATCGAGGCGGCAGTACGCCCATATTTCCAAGCTATTGCACAGTCGGACGATAACAAAACGAAGGCGATATGGCAGAACGATATGGCTGGCATATTTTTTAAAATGGGCAGGTTTGAGCAGGCGGAAAAGGCTTATGCAAAGGTGATGAAATATAGTCCTGATCTGGTTACGGAATATGAATCGAAACTGTATCGTGCCTCCTGTCTCATACGCATGGGCAGGTTTGATGATGCCGAAAGTATATTGCGCAAGCTGGATACTGACGGCAAATTTACTGAATGGAAAGGCTATGTAATGGCGCAGCGTATGCTTGCCACACGGCTTCAGGGCAATGCCGATTCCATAGCTGCCATCGAAAAGCAGGCGGATTCGCTATATGCCACAAATAATGCAAAACTGGCTTATTACTACGAGAAAGGCATCGATGCGTACCGTAGTTCTGACTACATAAATGCCCGCAGCTACGTAGCCTTAGCTCGCAATATACCTTATGTCTCCACATCGGCAACCAAGCTGTTCTCATTTTTGAATAACTGGGAAATAGCCCAAAAGCACGTGGCAGATAATAAGCGGTTTCTGGAATCGGGCAGCGATACTTTATCGCAGGGCGCTCAAGATACTGCACGCGTGCAAATAGCCAACAGTTATTTTTCGCTGGCACGTGTGCATTACAATATCGGCAATATCGATTCTGCAAACTATTATTACAAGGCGGCAGCGGATATAGTGCCGCTGACCCAGCCAGAATCGGCGCGCTACCTGTATGTATATTCGACCAGTGTGCGCGATACAAATGTATGGAAGGCAGATTCGCTGCTTGATATTATTGTGCATACCCAGCCTAAAACCGAGCATGGCAGGGAGGCTATGGCAAAGCTTGGCTATACAGCCGCTTTTGTCGTAGATTCAGTCGTATCTTTATACAATTCGGGGTACGACCTTATGAAGTATCAGGAATATGCCTTTGCCATCCAGCAGTTTAAGGATATATACTACCGCTATCCCGAAAATCAAATGTATGCTCCAAAGGCATTATATTCAATAGGTTATATATTCGAACAAAAATTTCAGGAGTATGACAGCGCATACCATTACTATCAGCTGATATTGGAAGAATATCCTAATTCAATATATGCCAGAGAGTTATCGCTGCCCGTCAAATACTTGGAGGCATACATGTCTGACGGCGAAATACCTGATTCGCTTAAATCTAAGGAAGTTGTTTTATATAAGGCAAATAGAGAGATATTGACAGCTCCCATAGACCCCAACCTGCTCTCCAAACCGGTGAAGGATGATGGTAAATTCAAATTTGAAGACCTGAAAGACCCAAAGAAATTATTGCAAAAGGCAAAGCAAGGCATCAAGGAAACATTCCAGGAAGCTACAGATCTCGACAAGCTGAAGGGCAAGGTTCAAGAGACCATCACCCCAGCCATAAGTGTACCTAAATTAGAGGATTACATTCCTGGCGAAAAAGAAAAAAAATTGGAAACGCCGCCCATTCCCGCAGCCGACACCTTAAACCCTGCCAAAAAACAGGAATAGCAGGAGAAGATGGAATGGCATGTTTGCTAATTTTTATGTTTTTATAATAGATATTAAAACCATAATTTTATTAATATTTTTTCAGAAATCTACACTGCAAAAGATGTGTATGAACGGTGGGCATACTAATTAGGGGCATAAAAAAAATTACGTCCCTATCTGAAAATGAAAAAATATTAATAATTAATCACGAAATGTTAATTCTTTTACCACTTCGTTAATAGAAATTACGAATCTCTCATCTGTCTTGCGATTTTTTACCTCAACGTTGCCATCTTTTAAATTTTTCTGACCAACAACAACCTGATAAGGCAAACCAAGTAAATCAGCATCGTTGAACTTAACGCCTGCTGTTTCTTCTCTGTCATCAAACAAAACTTCAATGCCAGCCGCCTTAAAATCTGCATAAAGTTTTTCGCTTGCTGCTCTAACCTCGTCAGATTTATGAATATTCAGTCCAAGCAAATGCACAAAAAATGGAGCCAATGCCTTATTCCAGATTATGCCCTTTTCATCATGGTTTTGCTCAATATAACAAGCCATAATACGCTCAACGCCAATACCATAACTACCCATAATTATTGGATTTAAGTTGCCATCAGCATCAATAAATTTAGCATCAAGAGCCTCGCTATATCGTGTCCCAAGTTTAAAAATATGACCAAGTTCAATAGCTTTCACAACGCGTAAAGGTTGACCATCTGCAATACATATTTCACCTTCGTTTATCGTACGTAAGTCTATATATTCAGATATGTTAGCATCGCGTTTCAAATCAATATTCTTTAAGTGAAAGCCATCTTTATTTGCACCGCTGACCATACCATTTGCATCTTGCAAAAGCAAATCGGCAACAACTTTAATATTGCCTTTCAAGCCAACAGGACCAATAGAACCATGATCCGCACCAGTATATTTTACAAGCTCATCATTGCCAGCAGGACGAATATTATTTGTACCTGCAACTGCCTGCAATTTGGTCTCATTAAGCTCATCATTGCCTCGCATCAATATAAGCCATGGCTCGTCATTTACCATATAAACCACAGACTTAGCACATCTTTCCTCAGGAATATTAAACTGCTCTATTAAGTCATCAATAGTTTTTGCATTAGGAGTTGCGAACTCTTCGATTAACAAATTTTCATTAATCCTCGCAACAGGCTGAACCTGCGACGTTGCAACTTCTAAATTAGCTGCATAATTATCTGTTATGGCACAAATATCTTCACCGGAATTTGATTCAACCATAAATTCCTGCGATTTTTTGCCACCCATCGCACCACTCGAAGCACCAACCACGAAAAATTTAATACCGCAGCGATTGAATATTTTGCAATAAGCGTCATAATGCCTTTGATATGCTTCATCTAAGCCTTCCCAAGTCGTATCAAGCGAATAGGCATCTTTCATCGTGAACTGGCGTCCACGCAAAACACCCGATTTTGGGCGAGCTTCGTTGCGGAATTTGGTTTGAATTTGATACCAAATTTGCGGCATATCGCGATATGATTTAACATGCTGTTTTGCATGATAAGTTATTATTTCTTCATGAGTTGGAGCAAGTACAAGTCCTTCGCGATTTTTGATATGAAACAAAACATCACCCATTGCTTCGACGCGTCCGGTTTGTTCCCATATTTCTATTGGATTTAGCGCTGGCAATAGAAATTCTTGCCCGCCGATGGCTTCCATTTCTTCGCGAAGGATATTGATAATTTTTTTAATAACAGTATATCCCATTGGCAAAAAAGAAAATACGCCAGATGCAAGCCCGCGAACCAAACCGGAACGCAGCATTAGTTGATGTGATGGAATTTGTGCTTCGGTAGGATTTTCTTTTAACGTTGGTATGAAATGTTGTGTCTGTCTCATAAAATTAGATATATTAAATTAGCAAAGCTACAAATTTACGCTTTTTTTATGAAAGCAAGTGCCTGCAACAAAAAAAAGATTAAAGCGGAATGCCATTCAACACTGTTACAGCATAAAAAAATATGCTTTTCCTGAAGGGCGCTTTAGGATGAAGAGTACGGCTATGAGCGACAAACCAATGACAGCGAGAACGATGAGAGCTATGTTCAAATAGTTGTATTCTCTTTCTTTTAGATATTCGGGAGGTATTTCCTTTAAGTGGCTGCCGCTGTCCAGAGCAATGCCAAGTATGTCTATGGAATAGCTGCTGCTTGGCTTAGTAATAATCTTATGGCTGCGGCTATCCTCAAATACGAAAACAACGGCAGGAATACTATACCTGCCCTCATCGAATGCGATAAGCTGCAGCGAATATTTTTTGATGACGGTATGGCTGGTGATATTACTGTGTGTTTCTTCGAATTTCATCACCTCAAAACTGCCGAACATACCCGATATGGAGGGCTGTATTATATTCAAATTCTGGCTGTACTTAACCTCGTATACGACCTCGACGATATCGCCAATCATATAGCTTGTATCAGCAATGGTCGACGTAACAACGATATCATGCTCGCCGGCAACAGCACCATGTATTGACATCAGTGCAATTACCAGTGCATATATGTACTTTCTTCTCACCATACACGGCTTGATTATAACCCTCCCAAATGGAACAGGAATTTCCAGCCGGGAGGAATAGGAGAATATGTTAAGCCATTATAGCTTGGAACGGCGGACGCATCGAATCCATATCCCCAGCTGAAACCGATATTGCCAAGCATAGGCACCATTATCTGCAAGCCTATACCTGCTGAACGCTTTAAAGTTGCCGGATTGGTAGATTTTATATCGCGCCACAAATTGCCTGCCTCTGCGAAAAAGTACACGTATATAGGCATAGGATCTTGTGGGGTAATCAAAAAGCGCAGCTCGGCAGTGGCTTTCATGGCAACTTTATCGCCCTGATATGCCCTTTGTGTTTCCACGTCCCAATATGTGCCAATACTGTTATCGTCGTAGCCGCGCAACGGTATAACGCCAAACATGCCCATGCCGTTGCCTCCCATGTAGAACAGATCCGATGCAGACATGGAAGAGTCTGATTTCAAGCCTGTAACATACCCCAGGCGTGATTCCAGAAATAGCACAACCTTATCGCTGCCTTTGTAGGTAAACAGTGGCGTTGCGAACATGTAGCGCAATTCATTTTTGAAAAAATCGGTATTGCCTATGCCTATGGAGCCCATTGCCCAGCTTGTTGACAGCGAGAACGATGAGCCTGATGATGGAAAGAACATATTGTTCAGATTGGCACGGGAAAATGTCTGCGAAATGCTATGTTCCCAGTATTTACCCTCTCGATAATACGGGGACGACAGCTGGTTATCCGTATATTGCGAACGCCATGACCAATCCCCTCTAAAGTAGTTGTCCGGCCACCTGAACCGGCGCCCTATATTGGCAATGCCGCCCGTCTTATACATTTGCCATGTCTCATAGTTATACATGCTATGGTATATGTTAAAGCCGAGAGTTGTGGGCTTGTCAAACAGCCATGGTTCCATGAAGCCTATAACAAAGTTCCGGTATCTGTCGCTCTGCCCTACTTCCGCACTCAAATTAACCGTCTGCCCGGCGCCTGCCTGAAATGGCTCCGATATGCAGAAGTTGTTGAATATAAAGTTCAGCGATAGCGTTAAACCATAAGAGCCTGCAAATCCAAGCTGCAGACTTGCCTGATCGTTTGATTTTTCTTCAACATTATAAACAAGGTCTACCGTATTTTTATCTACCCTTGACGGCTGCACATCCGGCTTTAATGCCTCAGGGTTAAAGAAATTCGTTGCTCCAAGCGCCCTTATGCTGTTGATAACGCTTGAGCGGTTAAAGTAATCACCCGGACGTGTATATAATTCCCTGCGAATCACCTTGTCTTTCGTTTTCGTATTGCCTGTTATCTCCACCCTGCCAATTTTGAAGCGCTCGCCTTCGGTAACCGTTATTTCAACATCCACCGAATCCTTGCCGACAACTTTGTATTCGGGCCTCATATTTGCCTGCAAATAGCCGTTGTCCATATATACTGCCAGCACATCCGTCTGGTCCTGATTGCCTAACAGGTTAAATTCAAATTTTTCCAAATTTAACAAATCGCCCTTTTTCATATCAAGACGCGGCATAAAATTCTCCTGCCTGTAAATCGTATTGCCTTTAAAGATGACATTCCTCAAATAATACTGCTCGCCTTCATCCACCGTAACCTGAACCACAACATCGCCTTTATTCTCATCAAATGCAAGCGTATCCTTGAGTATTTTAAAATTCATAAAGCCGTTTTTCTTATAGAATGCCTCAAGCAATTTCTTATCTTCTTCATACTTATCGGGATTGAATTTTGCGGAACGCCAGAATTGCCACCATGCTTTGGTATGGGTGTCGTCAAACACGGATGCTAATTTTGAGTCGGTATAATGCGTATTGCCTATAAATTCAACAGATTTGGCGTAAAATTTGACGCCTTCATCTATCGTGATATTCAAATCAGCATAATTGCTTGTATCTGCTGAAGACAGCTCTGCTTCGACCTTGGTAAACTGTAAATCCTCTTCCATATATGCTTTTTTAATTTGCTTCTTTATCAGATTCAAGTCATAAGGCTTGATAATGTCGCCACGTGATTTCGCAACCGCCATAAGTATATCTTTTTCCTTGAGCTTATCATTGCCTGTGATATTAACCTTATAAAGCCGTGGAAATTCCTTAACTATAACTTTCAGGAAAATCCCGTCAACGGTTACCCTGTCTGCCACTATCCGTATATCTCGAAACTGGTTCCTTTTCCAGAGATTTCGTATCGCCGTTTGGAATTTGTCATCGCCGGGATATACAATTTTGTCGCCGGGATATATACCCGTCAAGCCCAGTATCGACTCCGCACCGACAACCTGATTACCTTCAACCGACAATCCTAAAACCGTGTATTCGGCTTGCAAAGGCACTTGTGCTTTTAAAACATTAGTGGAAAATATTATAGATAGAATGAATATGGCGAGCACTAAAAATGAATTTTTATTAATTTTTCTTTTCCCAATGTAAACTTATAGAAGGTCAATTACGTTGTTTGAAATTTTCAATACATATTGAAAGACAAAATATACCACAAATATAACAAAAAAAAGGACATTTTGCATATTTTCGTCCAAATTATTTGCACAGCAATGGCCCTCGGTACTAAAACAGTACAATATAGTTAAGTGCCAATTTGATTATTTATTAAAAAATTGTAATTATATTAATTATTGTCAGATAAATAAATCCTTCCTTAGTGCGAATATACGTAATATCCTTCACACATTTCGTGCCAGGTTGGCTGGATGTAAAGTCCCGATTTAGAATATTTTCTGCAACTTTTAATGAATGTTTCGAGTCAGTTGTCGCTTTATATTTCCGAGCCACTTTACTCCTCATTCCCATAATCTGAAAAAACACAATCATACGGTGGGTCTAAAAACATAAAATCGTCCGCCTCCGCCATATCAAAAATAGATTTGTAATCGGTATTGTGTATTTCCGCATTGGCTAATAAATCGCTGTGTTTTTGAGTTACCAACGAAGTATTTAAATGCGTATATCGTCCGAAAGGAATATTAAATTCGCCTTTCGAGTTGTAGCGAATCATTCCCGAATAAGCGGTTTTGTTGATGAAAAAATAAAGTAAAGCATCCGAATATTTCTTGTTGCAAGATTGTTAAACATATCCCGAAGCTGATAATAAAACGCTTCGTTCTTGTCTTCAACCCTCTCGTTTGGTGTTTTTTGTTTTAAAGCATCAAATTGTCGGCGATTTATTTCATAAATCCGTTCTACCTCGCATAATTCTTTTTGCAAATTCTGATAATCGGATTTAACGCCCGAATAAAAAGCCATGAGCTTGGTATTGATGTCGTTAATAATGGCTCTCTTTGGCTCCAAATGAAAATACAAAGCTCCGCCACCAAAAAATGGTTCAATATACTTGCCCCGAAACTTTGGAATATGCTGTTCGATATAGGGAATTTCTTTCGATTTTCCGCCTCTATATTTGATTAATGGCTTCATGGCTATTGTATATTTTTTAGTTGTTCCTTTATATTCTTGAAATCATTTATTTGCTGTTCTAAAATTTCAGGACTTGGAATAACGCCAAACTCATCCGATGGTAAGTGTCCTTCTATCATATCGGAAATTTCTCCATGTTTTTCAACAACTGTTTGAACAGCATTCTTCTCGTATTTAATATCTTTCAACCGTCCAATGCGTATTTGAGGGTCAAACCGCTGTACTGTTCCCCCTAAAATTGTAAATATGGCTAACGCTTCATAAGACGAACGTAATGCAGATAGCCCTGCCTTCGCAAAATCTACTTTCTCATTACCATCTGATTTTTTACTTTTTCGTAACCACTCCTCCGCTTTTGTTGGGTTATGGTATTGACCTTCATTAGCAGGACTTGTGTTTGCAATAATTTTCCCACAAAGCAAAGAGTCTTTCTCAACAGCATGATGAAACAAACAATTTTCAATTCCGTCTAAATATTTTTTGCTGAAATTTTTTATATGATAAAAGAAAATTAAATCATGGGTGAAGATGATAACTTGTTTTGACTTTGCTTGCTCTGCAAGTCGCTCTGCAATTTGTTTTTTCCTATCATTATCTAAAGACGTTACAGGGTCGTCAAATATAACGCCTCTGTTTATTTCTGATAATTGCATTTCTGCAAGAAAATCGGCAATGGCAATCACTTTTTGCTCACCTTCACTTAAAATTTCATTAGGATTTTTGCCTTTCAATTTTAATTGACGATAAGATTTTCCTCCCGCTCCTGTATGATTAATTTCAACACCAAAATGTCCATTCAATTTTCGACATTCTTCATTAAAAGTATTGATATATCTTTGGTTGAAGTATTTGTTTGATAACGATTTTTCGTTGTCCGTTATTTGCCTTTTCCCAAAATTAATTCTGTTTACTTTCTTTAGCCATATTTGATTATTGACAAACGTTTCAAATTTTGAGAAGTGATTATTGAACTTTTCTTTGTGTTCTAAATAGGTTTTTCCATCAAGCAGTTCCTTCAACTTTTTGCTCTGTTCTTCATTTTGAAATGCTTTTATCGAGTCATCAATAGCGGTTTCAATAATTGTATATGAAGCAGTATCAACTTTTAACTCGGCCCTTTGACTCTCGATTTTATTCTGAACATCATTAATAATGTTTTCTGAAAGAGTTCTTTGTGTTGCTAACTGCTGCTTTATGCTTTCTAATTCTTTTGAATACTTTTCTGTGAGCCAAACGGTCAAAGTGTTATCATCAGGAAACAAATCAAAATTTAGCTTTTCATACGATGAAGTTATCTTGACAAGGATTTCTTGCGCTTTCTTTGCATTTTCTTCGGCAATACTTTTTATAAATGACCAATAATTGGTTATCAAATTTTCAGCATCCTTAGAAAGTGGTTGATGACAGAGCAAACAATAGTCCCCATTCTCAGGATAATTTCGGTTTTCGATTTTTTGCTTTTTAGCAAACGTATCTGCTGCAATAATGAAGTTTTTCCATTCAACAGTCCCTATATTTTCAATTTTATCTGTTTTAAATTTCTCAATTCCTTCGGCTTTTGCCGTTGCTTCTTTATTAATCCAGTCTGTTATTGCATTTTTTATTTTTGCAAGACACTCCGTTGTAAAATACTGATTCAGTTTTTCAATAGATAGTTTGTTTTCTCCTAACAATTTCTTTACATTTTCAAGGTTTCTTACTTCTTTATCCTTGCCTTTTGAAGCCAATAACAGTTCGTCATATTCTTTCTGTACTTCCGCTTTTCTATTTTTATCCATTTCGGAATAGGGTATGTATTTTTTCTTTAATTCCTCTATTTTTGTAGTATCGGAAAGATTTTGAATGGCGGTTTTAATTTCCGATTCGCCTTCAAATAAATCTGTGTATATGTTATCAGAAGATATTTTTGCTGTTTCTATATTTCGTTTTTGTTCTATTCGGTTTATTGCTTCTGTAAATTCAGCAAAAAAACTTAATCCCGCAGGACGAAATTCAAATTCGTTTTTATCTCGTAATTGCTTTATTAAACCTTTATTGTCAAATACTGCAAATTGTTCAAATTCGGCATTCTCTCTATTTTCGTATTCTAATGAAATATTTGCGTCGTTCGACTTGAATATAAATTCGGCAGTGATTGGCTTAGGGATATCTATGTGAATATTAGATAAAATATTTTCTCTTTCCTTTGAATAAAAAACCTGTTTCATCAATCGAACATATCCCGATTTTCCAGAACCATTTGTACCATATATGATAGTCAAGTTTGGGCTAAATTCTATAATTTGGTTTTCTGTCAATGCATTTACTCCTTCAACATTCCGTAATCTTGTTAACAGTAAGTTTTGTTTATATGCTTCTGCATTCACATTGTTGTATTTAATAATAATCGCTGGCTTTTCTGTTGCTTCTTTTAAGTTTTGCTCTTCAAGAAGATAATTATACGATGTGTCAATGTCAGCATCTGAAATACTATTGCCTGATAAAATTTTGTCTGCAAGATATTTTGACCAATAAGGTAATCCTTCAGCAAATTTCTTCACATCCATTTCAAGTGTCTCAACTTGTGGGATAACTGCTAATATTTCTTCTGTTTCTGCCATTATTTCTCATTCGTTTTATTATACTTCACTTTTTCATCGGCTACCATTAACGCTTTTAAGGCTACTTCTTCATCGGCTACTTCATAGAACACTTTGTCTGTCAACCAAGCAATCAACAAATCGTCTTTCTTTACGTTGAAATATTCAGCAAGTTTCAGTACCTGTTCTCGGGTGGGTTTTCGTTGTCCACGCTCCATTCGGCTCAGAATAGCTTGGTCAATATCAAGATAAGCCGCTACTGTCCGCAACGGTAACTCTTTTTCTTCTCGCAGTTTTCGTATAATATCACCTAAACTCTCCATTTTGACAAAAAGTATTTTGACTTTTTTTGGCAAAAATAAAAAATAATTCAGATTTTATTCGGCGTGGATTAAAAAAGTTTTCAACACAGCCTTGTCGATTCTGCGCTTATGGTTCCGTTTGCCTCGCTTGTCGCTAACGGACCGGCGGCTGCTTGCGAGCGGGCTTGCGGACGGCTTCACGATCCACCGAGACGAAAGCCGAAGCGGGCGGCAAAAGTTCAATTACCGATTTCAGCCCGCTTGCAGGTAGGACGCAAGCTAGACGCTGTTTTATCAATCATTTATATTAAATTCAAAAGTCTTTTCATCTCTTTTATTTTGATTTTTTTTCTCCCATAAACCATATTTTATGGTCAAATGCTCAATAGGGTCATCTGAAATATTTTCTAACCTAAATCCCAAAAGCATAACTTTTTTTTTAGGATTTAAATCAATTCTATCCTTTATTAATTCATACACTTTAGGTGCTTTCTCATTTACTTCATTTCCATAAACAACGACTGATACTTTCTTTTCCTTTTGATTCATTATGTCAAGTATAGTTTCAGAAGTTTCATCATTGATTTTATAAGTAAATTTCATACTTAACACAGGAGGAAAATCCTTTTCATTTATGGGTATAGCTGCTAATACTACAAATACACTTTTTTTATCAATTGTATCAATATAGTCTGAAGCAATATAATTCAAATTGAATTTCTCTATATCTTGGCAAAAGGATTTACTATTAAGAAATAAAATAGAAATAATTGTCATCAAAAAATTTTTTTTCATGTTCATTGTTCTTTATTTTAAATTATTCATTCATTGTTTTTTATATGAGCACTATCCCCCAATAGTTCCCTAACGTTCCCACAGCTGCTTTGCGAGCAGGTTTGCTTATTTAAACATCAAATATACGAAAAACCAGCTGCTTTTATATGCAGCTGGAATATATAGTTGCCGATAGAATTATGAATATTTTTTGATAATTTGTGCGAATTCCAGTCCGCTATGCAAATTAGCGGCTGGCTTAATGTCGACCGCGATGCAGCTATTTTTCGATACCATATCATAATAAATTATGATTTATTATTTATACAATGCAGTATGGCTAACTATTTTTGTATCAGGAGTTTGGTTATGCTTTTTTGAGCGGTAGAAATTAGTTTTATAAAATAGCTGCCGCTCGGGAACCTGTCTGTTGGCAGCAATATTTCATACTGACCTTTTGCAAGCCTGCTGTTTACAAGCACTTCCGATATTTGACCCGTTTGGTTGGTAATGAATATATAAACATTATCATCATTTGCAACTGAAAATTTGTAAACCCCTTGCTCTACAACAGGATTAGGGTAAACAGCCGGTATGGAAACGGCGGTTGCAATCGAATCGGCAATAAGGCGTATCGGCACATCACACTTGGTATTAAGCAGTATGGTATCCGCAGCTGGCGTGCCTTGCAGCACAAAAGTTTTAGAGCAGTATATGGGAAGCAGTAGCGTATCATGGTCGATATTCTGCGTTTTTCCGCCCGAATAAGTCGGCATGTAATATACATTTATTTTGCCAGAATCGCCAGGTGGAATGATGATTGGGAAGTCGGCGGCAGCAACGGTAAAATTGATTTTTTGCGAGAAAATAATATCACTGTAATTGACTTCGATGTCCTTCTGATTGTTATTGATTATATGGAACGGCTTGCATGCCGCAGCGCCTATTGTGCACTCGCCAAAGTCAAGCGTATTGTTGGGAATACCGCTGATTTCCAATTGCAATGTAACTATGGAATCCGAGATTATCCTCTCTTCATTGTATATATCAATGATTTTAATTGAAAAATAGGCATTCTGTGCTGCATCTATCTTATCAATTTTCAGCTCCAGCTTCTTATTTATGAATAATAATTCATAAATATTGCAATTAACAGCCGAATCAATACTGTATGATTTAATGCCAGAGCTGAATATTTCCTTATATCCCCACAAAGCGTCAGTAGCACAGGAATCTACCGTGTACGTTATCTTCTCCTTTTCCACATCATTGAAGGTCATACCGCCAAGATAGCCGTAGGATATCGCCTGCCCATAGCCATATATCTGGACGGATATGCCTGCATTTGAGGTGATTTTATGCCCGCCTGATTGAACCTTTTTTTGCACATAAGAAAACGTAGAGCCCGGAATGGATATGAAATCGCTTGCCGGAATCAATGTGTTGTCTAAATATACATTATTCAGGCTCGTATCCGGCGCTGCTATGGTCAGGTAATGCTCAACAAATATAACCTTGGACGAGCCTTTGGATTCACTTATCGTCGAGTTTGGACTTATGACGTTATACTTTTCCTTATACTGCTCAACGGGCGGCACTATGAGCATGAGCGGATCGCTAACAGGGGTTCCGCCTGACGAGGGACCGGATACCTTGTATTGTGCTACCATTATAGGCTTGTTTGAGGTAATCAGTGCCGGAATCAGCTTTGCCTGATACAGTTCGCCGGCATTCAGCGTTTCGACATGCGTACCATTGACTATAATCATAGTATTGTCTTTGGATGCTATAATCCTGTAAAAATCGCTATAACCTGTAGATACAGATTGGGGCGAGATGACAAACGGCGTTATTATGGCATTTTTGCCCCATGTATGGACAGGTATAAGCTGCTCAATAAGGCAATCGCGCGACAGAGTGGAAAACTGTGGTACAGGTACTGCTGCCCGCTGCTGTCCGGCAAATACCGCTATATTTTTGTCAGCCTGTATGTATGTACCGGATAAGTCATTGCTGGATTCATCATTATCAACTGCATCAGCCTGTATCAGGTATACATCGCCTTTGTTTAAGGTTATATTTTGCAGCTGCATACCATGTTTTAGCGTTGCGCATGAAGGCTTGACCGTAACATGTGTGTTGTCTTCAGTGCCAACTATTGCCATCTGCGACGGCGTTGATGATTCCTTTGAAATTCCTGTGTACCGGTGGGAGTTATAGGCGAGTACATAATATTCCTTGCCTAATGCTGGAGTTGGCAATACAACACATGCTTCGGCGGACAGCTCGGCATTATCCAGAGCATAAACCGTAACGGGATCTTCAGCCTGCACGTGAAAGGATTTGCGGGTGATTGTTTCGTTGTCATTATTACTGCCTGTTATATAACCACTTTCATTAAAGCCCAACAAAGCGCAATAGTAGTAATGCAAAGCAAATTTATGAATTTCGTTAGGCTGGCTTATAATGAAATTATGCGTAAACGGCTTATAAACCCCATCCACCACCTTGTTATAGGTTATTGTGCCTTTAGTTGCAAATTCAGATGTAATGAATACATAAATAGAGTCGGTTGTCCAGCTACCGCCGCCATATTGGTGCGCTATATCATCATAGTAATATTTGTTATGCCAGTTGGGCATAAACGTAAACCAGAAGTCTTTGCCTTCGGAATCAAACTCTTCCTGTGCCTGCATTTGGAGCGGCACAAGCACAAGCACAAGCATGCAAGCAGTGATTATAGCATATAATTTTTTCATAGTTATGGTCTCCTTTTCCTCTAAAATAACAAAAAAAATCAAAATACACACTCCCCTGTCATTTTTCAAAACCATTATAATAAATTTGAAATGACCATGTGCCGTATTGAGATGCAGGCTCGGCAAGGTGTATGTCTACATGCAGTATACATACCAACTGATAAGTTGAATATATTCCACATCCATTATTAAAAATTTATTAATATACTATAATTTGCCTTTGAAGCGGTGGGATGGCCAATGCTGACTGGCTATCTTGCAAGTCCAGCTAAAAAATTCTTTATGGCAATACCCGTATGAGTGTTCAGCGTTGCAATATGGGCTGGCGAGCCGCAGCCTGTGAGCATTCCGCCGGAATTGCCCGCCTCTGGTCCCAAGTCTATGATGTGGTCGGCGGCGGCAATAATGTGCAGGTTATGCTCTATTATTAAGGCGCTACTGCCGCTATCTACCAGTAACTGTATGGCAGATAACAGCTTAGCGATATCGTGCGTATGCAAGCCTGTGGTCGGTTCATCGAATATATACAGGTTGTTGGTGCTGTTGGCTGCATCAATATGGGCAGCGAGCTTAATGCGCTGCGCCTCGCCGCCAGAAATAACAGAGCTTGACTGTCCAAGCTTTATATACCCTAAGCCTATTTTATTTAATATGCTTAGCTTGCCAGTTACCTTGCTGATGCCATCGAAAAAAAACAGTGCCTCGTCAGCTGTCATATCAAGCACATCTGCAATGGATTTGCCTCTGAACAATATGTTAAGTGCGTCTTTTTTATAGCGCTTACCGTTGCATTCCTCGCATAGTACCCTTACATCCGGCAAAAACTGCATATCGACATCAACATAACCTTCGCCTTCGCAGGTTTCGCAGCGTCCGCCGCCCGGTACATTGAACGAAAAGAAGCCGGGTTTCAATCCTAACTGGCGGGCTGCCTGAGTTTGAGCAAATGTCTCCCTGATATAATCAAAAATTTTCAGATATGTGGCGGGAGTTGAACGGGACATGCGGCCAATCGGGGTCTGGTCGACCATGTGTATGGCAGCAATATGCCCGTACCCATCGATCGTGCCGAATTTGCCAACCTTCTTATCAGCTATCGGAATGCCCTGTGCCGACGTGATTGCGGGATACAGCACATTATGGACAAGCGTCGATTTGCCAGAGCCTGATACGCCTGTTACAACTGCCATGCAGTGCAGCGGTATCTCCACTCTGGGTATCTTGAGATTATTCTCGCAAATATCCGTTATGGTTATTTTGGGATTGCGAGCGGTATTCCTGCGGGCAGGCATATTAATCTGCAGCTCTCCTGTAAAATATTTGGCAGTAAGGGAATCCTTATTTTCAAGCAATCCGTCGAACGCCCCGGAATATACCACGCTGCCGCCATTAATGCCGGCGCCAATGCCCATATCAATCACAAAATCGGCAGTGGATATAATCTCCATATCATGTTCAACAACGATAATGGTATTGCCCAAATTGCGGAGCTTGTGCAGTATGCCAATAAGCCTGCCGGTATCGCGCGGGTGCATGCCTATGCTTGGCTCATCCAGAATATATAACGTGCCGACAAGTGATGAACCAAGAGCTTTTGCAAGATTAATCCGCTGGAATTCGCCGCCGGAAAGCGTTTGAGTTGGTCGGGCAACAGTTAAATATCCCACGCCTATATCGAGCAGCATTTTCAGGCGCGATACAAGCTCCACCATTATAGGTTCGGTAATTTTTTTTTCATAATCATTCATAGGCAGGTTGGCAATAAACGGGCACAGGTCATCAATCGGCATGTTGATAATTTCTGGAATGTTCTTGCCATGAACATACACGCATTGAGCGGCAGTCCGTATACGCGAGCCTTTGCAGTGAATGCATTCGGATAATTCCCTGTACTTTGCAGCAATAATCTTATTTTGAATCTTGTAGTTCTTTTCCTCAAGGTGGCGGAAATAACCCAGCACACCAACATAGTCGTCCTTCCCGTTCCAAATCCAGTCTCTATCCTGCTCGCTTAATTCCTTGTACGGCTTATGCAGCGGGATATGATTATTCTCGCACATCTCGAACATGGATTTGAGCATCGCCGCAGTTGAAGGAGTGCGGAACGGATGTATTGCATTGCGCGCCAAAGTAAGCGTTTTGTCAGGCACAATAAGCGATTCGCTATAGTTCAAGCCCGTACCCAATCCCTGGCAGTATGGGCAGGCGCCTTTGGGGTTGTTGAATGCAAAAAGCCGCGGCTCAGGCACTTCATAGACTATATCGCAGTTGGCACATTCAAAGATATTGCTATATTTGGTTTCGGTGTTTTTTGTGATATTGCGCACGGTGATTCTGCCATATCCGGCATTCAGCGCTAACTCTATGGAATCTATAAGCCTTGTGATATTTTCCCTGTCATGATTGACAACAACTCTGTCAACTAAAACTCCGATTTGATTAGCATGAATTTTTTTCGGAATATCTGCTTCATTAATATCAATAATCTCATTGGAACTGCCTGTAACTATACGGTTAAAGCCAAGCTTTTGCAAGCGTTTAAGTTCAGAGATGACATCCGTTATCGATGGTTTTAGCGAGAATAAAATGAATATTTTTTCATTTTCCTCATTGCTTAATATCTCCTGAACAATATGATCCGGTGTTTCCTGCTTCACTGTTTTACCGCATTTCTTGCATACAGTAACGCCCAATCGAGCATACAAAGCGCGAATATAGTCGTATATCTCCGTTGCCGTGCCGACCGTTGAGCGGGTATTTCTGGGCGGCGATTTCTGCTCAATAGATATTGCCGGCGGCAAGCCTGTGATGGATTCCACATCCGGTTTGCCCATACGCTCCAAAAATTGGCGTGCATACGCAGAAAGCGACTCGACAAAGCGGCGCTGCCCTTCCGCATAGAGCGTATCGAATGCCAATGTCGATTTACCCGAACCCGAAAGTCCGGTAATTATGGTCAGTTTATTTCTTGGAATATCGATGCTAATATCTTTAAGATTATTGTGGTTAGCGTGTTTAATTGATATATGTCTGGCGCTCGGGCTTTGTTTATTCACTTGTTTCATATACGGCGAAGATAATTCCCTGCAAAGATACAAAAAAAAGGCAACACAACTATTGCCTTTCATACCTGCATACAGATTATTAAAAAAAATTCAGAAATCCTAATGCTATCCCGGTGGCTCGCTGAACCTGAGGGCTTCTAATTTATAACCTAGCCCAGCTTTCACTCTAAAAAATATTTTTCATAAAAATCGTGCTTGTTTTAGATGATTCAGTAAATATAACTTCCAGACAATCAAGCATATTATTTTGCCCAATTATCCCCACTTCGAATTGTAGGACACTTTTGGTAA
>JAVBOP010000111.1:0-20625 GCA_031550405.1 Kapaibacterium sp. (SeqCode) | reverse complement strand
TGCAGAAAGCGAACTATAGCTTAAAAATTTATTAAGAAAATCTTGATACATTAAGTGATTTTTTATCAAATTTAACAAATTCATTGACAAAAGAGGATGTAGCATCAATATGTTCATGCAATTATAATACAAATTTGTATTAGCAAAGGGGATAACATATTGTCGTATTTGGGACACCTAATTCCTTATATTTCAAATGGTTAAACAAATATAGCAGGTTGTTTTTCGAACTAAAATAAGCACTTTTAACTCGTTGATGAGCGTAAAAAATTTTACCTGTTTTTGAAGAAAACGAACGCTCGTTAATAAAAATTTTCCACTTTAAATACCATTTTTCGAGTTCGCTTTCAAAGCTAAATCTACCTATTTTAATAAGTTGCAAAGACAACACACGCAATTCTTTCGCTGCTTCTAACTTCGGTTTTTTGGTCAAATATCGCGTAGTAATCTGGGCTTGATGGAACTGACACATCTGAACTGATATGTCCAAAAACCGACCAAAAAGTCCTTTTCGACCATCGCAAATTATGCTTTGGACTGATATATTATTAAATTTTTATTAATTTTATTCCTTGCTCATAAAGTGCATTAGTTTCGTAGCTAACATATTGATAATAAAAATCATGACGCCAAAACTGCGGCCAAAATATGTAGTACCCATCAATACATTTGCAATTAAAACATTGGTTTTATTGAACTTAGGATGATAATTATCCAATTTTCGCTGGATAGTATGTTTTGAGTATTTATATTTCGTCGCAAGTTGCTGATAAGTTTGCTTACCACGAGTATATTCATCCCAAATCTCAGCAAAATTTAAGCCGTTGTTTGATAAAAAGTTACAACCGCAATCTTAGCAAAGATAACGTTGAATTTTATTAACAAATCCATATTTCTGTGTGCGTTTTGGCCCAGAATTACGACATACTTTTTATGCATTATTTTCAAATGACGTAACTATATGAAAAATTAATGTGTTAAACTATGTAGTACCAACAATTTTGGCTGTTAGACTGGAATTTTTATTTAATATATCAATAAGTCGTTTCTATGAGATAGCTTATCATACAAATTGTAAATGGAAGCGGCAAAACTTTCCCACGAATTATTTTTGTTGTAAGTTACGATATTAGGAGAGAATACATCGTATAGTTTTTGTGTAAAATAATTTTGAATTGCAGCAGTCAGTAAAGCAGCATCGGCTTTTTCAATAATTATTCCAAGTTTGTTATTTTCAACAACTTGACTTGAATCTGACATATCCGTCGTGATTATTGGCAGATTATACAAAAAAGAATGATTTATTACTTCGCGGGGTAATTTTTCTTTGCACGGCAAAACTAAAACATCAGCTGCTGACAGAAAAAATGGAGCCTCATTTGGATTAATATAACGAATATTTAAACTGATTTTATGAATTATTTTTAATTTTTCTATCATATTTTGATAGTAATCAAAGCTGTTGTGCGCCTCGCCAGCAATTATTAAATGAAAATTATCATCAAGCTGCGAACAGGATTGCAACAAAATATCAAGTCCCTTGTAATCTCTAATTTCACCGAAAAACAGGAGAATATTTTTATTTTCAGGAACATTCAAAATTCTTTTTGCCTTATTTTTTTCAATGGGATTATTTATGTAGGAATATGCAGGCAGCGGATGTTTGACAAACGTAGCTTCAGGATTTATTGACAAAAGATATTTTTCGCTCTCCTCGTTCATGATAATAAATCCATCGTAATGTTTAATAAAAAAAACATTATTCTTAGCCGCACGAAATTGTTCATTTGCTGTGTGAAAGCTATCAACAATAGCAATTTTAATGATATTTTGAGATAATTTTTGAGCTACTTTTCCCAGAGATAAACCCAAATACGGCATCCAATAGCGCGTCAAAAACAAGTCGGGAGCAAGATTATCAATGGTTTTTGCACATGAATAATAGCTTGCAGGATTGACGGTACTTAAAATTCTTTCGGACAAAACAACGTCTTTTTCTTCATTTTCATTATAAAATTGCTTTATGCCCGGAAAAAGTAAATCTGGATAAAGCAATGAAAATCCAAAGGCTTGCGTTATATTATTTTTTTCAAATATTCTGAACAAGGCTGTATTTTCTTCAGAGATATTTCCACAATATGGATAAAAAGAAGATAAAAATGCTATTTTCATTGAGATAATAATGAGTAATTGGTATACAAAACGAATATTTATGAATATTTTTTAATAAACCTCTACCGCTGTTCTATAAGAAAGAGAGGACGGACGAGGCTTTGGCGTATTCGTCAATGACGCCCTGATGCAGTATGGACATGGCAGAATCGCGCCCCAGTATTTCGACATCTACGATGCTTGCAACCAGTTCGTCGGTGATGTAATATAATGGTTGGCGGTATTGGGCGTCCCATTTTTTGTAGTCAAAATCGAACGAGAGCCACTCTGCCATAGCCGTGATTGCTGCAAGTGGATACTTTAGCTGGCTGAAATTTGGATTTGATACAAACTCATCTTCGTACTCTTCTTCATCTGCAATATAAAAAGGCGTATGGTGATATAAAAATGCGGCGGTTATTTTTTCGGGCAAATTCCATCTTTCAGCTATCCATGCGCCTACATCGGCATGGGTGCATTCAAAGATTTCCATTTCAGCCTCCGTCAAGGTATATCCTTCATTTTTCTGCAGCTTACGCACTTTGGAAAAATTAATTTTAAATTTATCCAGCAGCACAAGTATTCCTATATCGTGCATTAAACCTGAAATAAATGTTTCGGATACAAGTTTATATTTGAATTTTCGCGCAAGATAACGGGCTGTAGCTCCGCAAAATACTGCATATTGCCAAAAGGATTTTATGTCCAATATATCGGTGCTGACGTTGCGAAATACCTTCTGCAGGAGGATACTGATAAGTATTTCCTTGAGGATATTGGAACCCAATATCACAATAGCCAGATCTATTGTAGATATTTTCCGAGTAAGACCATAGAAGGGGGAATTGGCTACTTTCAGTATTTTTGCAGATAAACCCTGATCCTGTTCTATAAGCGAAGCGATATGTTTGGCATTAAAATTAGGATTATCCATTTCCTGCAAAACGCTTGCTACTACGACAGGTATTGCAGGCAAATCAGACAATGACTCTAATTTTGATTTTACTTTATCGCTAAGCATTGTCAAATTCTCGCATTTTTTTTCGCAAATCTGTAATTATCTTTGAATGTATTTGGCATACTCTGCTTTCTGAAATACCAAGCTCTGCGCCAATTTCCTTAAAAGTCCGTTCTTCGTAATAATACAGCATCATAACAAAGCGCTTCTTTTCGTCTAATTTCGATAAATATTTAGTTAGAAAGCTTATGCGCTCATTATCAAGAGCCTTATTAAAGAAATTGTCCTGCTCGGCTTCTGGAATTTCTTCAAGTATGTTTATTTCTTCGTCATCATCGTTTAGATAGACATTTGAATCGCCCATACTCAGGTACGAGCGCGCCGCTGCAGCCGCCGAAAGATATGAGTAATACTTGTCAGGCGTTACATTGAGCTTGTTCATAATTTCCTCAATGGTAACTTCGCGTCCTGCTTCAATGCTCAATTTGTCTTTGGCATTGAGAAAATCTTGTGCCTTTTTACGTGCAGAGCGAGACAGCCAGTCGAGTTTGCGCAATTCATCCTGTATAGTGCCTCGTATTCTGGCAACGGCGTACGACTCGAACTTCACGCCGCGAGTCAGGTCGAACCTGTCGATCGCTTCATTTAGCCCAAGTATGCCGATACTCAGCAAATCGCTTTCTTCCAACAGGGAATTGGTTGGGATATTGGTATTGTGCAATACATACTTTATCATCCAAATATAACGCATGATCAGGTCATGCTTCAACTCAATCTTATGAGTTTTTTGGTATTCATACCATAATTCTGTCAAATCGGTTTGTGTTGTGGTCATAACAATTCTAATAACAATTTATGAAATAACATAATATATTGACGATATATAAGTCATTTTTTATGTGAATTATTAAAAATAATTAATATTTCACCTTTTTTTGCAAAGCTTTTTGGCGATGCCTAATCTTTCAGCAGCTCTTTTATCAGCGAAACACTTTGCGGATTAACGCTTCTCTCTTTTGGCTTTGCGGATACGTCAGGCATAACGGGCTGCGTTACCCTGCCTGCTTTTGGAGCTGGTATTCCAAACAAAGCATTATCCATTTCCTGCTCCAGATTGCCTGTTTCCATTTCGCTGGATGTGGGATTATATGCAGTATTCTTTATTTTGCTTCGATGGAATGCTTCGATGCCGCCCACATTAAAATCTTGCAGCTCCTCGTTGAAGTCATTGAGCAATTCCCGCTCAAATTTCTCTTTTTGCTTTTCATGCGCCTTTGCAAATTGCTCATAGCTGCTTTCGAGAAGTATTGGCTTGCCGAACCTTGTTTCATCCAATATCTTGTGCCTTTCGTGCATGGACAGTTCAAAGCTGCGGCGGTCTTCTTCTTTTCGTGCTTTCACAATTTCTTCTTCAAGTTTGGCTCTTGCTTCTTCGTCGGCGCGAAGCAGTTCTTCCTGCTCGTATCTTCTCCGCTCCGCTTCAAGCTTCTTGCGCAGCAGTTCTTCGGACTTAATCCTTTCTTCTATTGTCTTTCGCCGCCTTTCTTCTTCAAGCCTGATCTTATTTTCGCGAGCTTTGTTTTCGCCTATCAGATAGAATATGGCAGCCATAACAAGCCCTGCAATGAAGTAGCTTATGGTGAATACTATCAGCAGCAGGAATATTGTTGTTGTAAGCTGCACGTCAAGCACAAAGTAACAAAGAATCAGCGTAAACATCATGAGTATAAATGCCGAGCTGCCCAATGCTCGATACGGCAGCCTTTTCAGCAGGCTGATACGCCTTTTTTCATCTTTATATTCTTCCTGAATCTGTTTGTTCTTTTTGTTGTGTTCTTCTTTTGCTTCGCGTATAACCAGCAATTTGCGAATTTCATACGGATTGCTTAGCTTGCTTCTGAGACGTATAGCCTTAATAATATTCCAGGCAGTGATTGCCAGAACCGGTACGGCAACAGCATACAGGAAGATGTTGATATTGCTGCCTAAGTATATGGCGGCTCCTGTTGCCAAAAGGAGGATTACCAAATTGATAATTATCCGCCTTGTGCTTCGCTGCTTTTCGATTCGCTGCAATCTTCCAAGCTGCTTCTCCCTGTCAATAATATTTTTATATCTTTCTTGCGTGAGCTTTTGTTTTAGCGCCTCTCTTTGTTTATCCGCCTTGGTTGGCTTATTCTTTTTGTTCGCTTTTTTGTTGCTCTCTTTCGAATCGCTGCTATTCCCGTTGCTTATGCCATTTTCCTTCTCGGCTTTGCCATTCTTTGCCGCTTTATCTTTTGCATCCTGTTCCTTACTTTTATCATCATTTTTATTTTGTTTTGCCATATTTTTTCTATCCTTTCTTTTATTTAGCCAAATTAGATGCTGCTTTAAGCGCTTGAGTTATATTTTTCATCGCATTAACTGCATTTATATCCGGAAGTATATCCGCCAATAATTCCTGCCGCAATATCGACTGCCGCACTGCCCTATTGTATGGTATCACTCCAAGTATATCCAATGTTATATCCATAAAGTGCTTTGTCGCCATATTGAACTTCTCCGAAATATCCGCTGCATCCTCATCATCTATGATATTATTCAGTATCAAATTAATACTGTGCGCATCCACATACTCCCTGAGAATCTTTATCAAGCCGTAAGCATCTAAAATCGACGTCGGCTCGTCGGTAACAACAATGCCGACCTTGTCCGACAGGCTGCAGCACTCAACCAGACTTTTCGTGATTCCAGCCGAAGTGTCAGCCATTATATAATCAAAATCCGTATTGAGAAGCAATTCCTGAAACAGGTCAAGAAAAGAAATCTCGTCTTGCAGCATTATATTGCGGCTATCCAAAGCGCCCGCTATCAGACCAAGATTATCATGGATATAGTGTATGGTTCTCGCCGCAGAAGTCCTTTTATAAAACCAGTCGTCTATGCGCAAAATCGGGTCTATGCCAAACAGTAAATGCTGATTGGGACACATGATATCCGCATCTAATACCAGCACCTTGTTGCCCTTAGCCGCTAAAATGTGGGCAATATTAGCCGTAATAACGCTCTTGCCTACCCCGCCTTTTCCGCTTGCGATTGTTAATAAATATGGTTGTTTTGCTTTGAAAATCATATATTATGCAATATTTTTTTCTCTGTTGTAATTTTATTTTCTTCTATATATAATTATTTTTTCGTCCGTATGTAAATTTATTTACATCAGTATCTAAAAATATTTTCTCCCTGATGAAAATTTTGCTGCGTCAGTATGTAATTTTATTTTCTTCAGTATGAAAATTTTGCTGCGTCAGTATGTAATTTTATTTTCTTCCTGTCAGAATCAAGATTTTGCGGATTAAAAGATTTTTTGGATTAGTATCCGGTAAATCCTATAATCTTGTGCATCCTGATTCAGATACTTATCCCAGATTTTTTCTCCATGATGAAAATTTTGCTGCGGCAGCATCTAAAAACTACCCCGTCAGCTTGCAGCTGCCACCCCTTCAGGGAAGGGGAATTTTTTCTTCCGTATGTAATCAATAAATTTTTTAATTTTATTAATTATGAATTTTTATTCATAATTTTTTTAATTTTTCATTTTCATCATAATGCAGATATTTTTTCGTCCTGTCAGAATCAGGATTTTGCGGATTAAAAGATTTTTTGGATTAGTATCCGGTAAATCCTGCAATCTTGAGCATCCTGATTCAGATACTTATCCCAGATTTTTTTCATCAGCATCTAAAAACTACCCCGTCAGCTTGCAGCTGCCACCCCTTCAGGGAAGGGGAATTTTTTCTTCCGTATGTAATTATATTTTCGCCCGTATCTAAAAATATTTTCGTCCTGATGAAAATTTTGCTGCATCAGCATGTAATTTTATTTTCTTCCGCATGGAAACAAAATTACATGAGCTTCCTATTCTTTATCTACCGTCAGGTCGATCTCAATAATGTCAATCAAATTGGAGCGGGACATATCGTTGGGATTATTTCCAGCCGCACCCTCCGGTATGGGGATGCCGAGCCGCTCAAAATGCCGTACCCATTCGCTGGGAAATTCGCCCGTTTCAAGATTTTTGAAGGTCATATCTCTCAATTCAAAGAACTCGTTGCCGTTATTCGCGCGGCGGAATATCTCATATATCAGCTCGGAGCAATAATATTTGTCGTTCCGTATGTCGTATTCATCGTCATACTGCCTGCCAATCAGCGCAATTGCGTGCTGCATAGCCTCCGGTATGAGGTATCGAAATTCCTGCTTCACTCTGCCGACGACAGATACGGGCGGACATTTTTTTTCCTCCGCAGGATGCAAATACTCCTTAATGCCTGTTGCAGCAACCCTTGGGGGCGCAGCTTCAATGACATACGTATCGCCATTTTCATTAATCCATACTATTCCAACGTGCGTAAAGTTGTATTTTTTATTGCTTGCGGTTGCCTCTTTTATTGCCTTATTAATGCCATTTCCGCACGCCTCCTGAAATATCAGGTCTCCCGTCTGCAAGTCAAATCCGGATGCGCATGCTGCAAAAAATATATTCAGCAGCAGCAATATTACCGCCATATTCCGCATTTTGTTCCGCTATACTATGAGCAAATATTCGTTTAGCTTGTCGCTGTCTGCAAGCTCCAAATCTTCCGGTATCTTCTGTCCTGTCGAGAAATACGCCATAGGTATTTTCCGCTGCACCATTGCGCTTGTGATATTTCCCATGCCTGAAGATTCATCTACCTTCGTAACAATCGTTGAATTGATGCCGAACGGCTGAAATTTATCAATCGTATTCAGCAAAGCGCTCTCGGACGTGGTTGCGCTCAGAACAAGCATACGCAAATCTGGAGCAGCTGCTTTTGCATAATCGTGCAGTATATCCATATTTTCCCTATTATTCGGGTTTTGCCCGACCGTATCGATCATTATCATATCATAGGCTGTCTCATTTTTTACAACGTCTCTCAAATCCTGTGGATTATATACCGCCGTGAACGCAATACCGGAAATAGATGCCAGCGTCTGCAACTGCTCAATGCCGCCGACTTTGTATGTATCTGCGGAAACGATAAGAATATTTGCTTTATACAGCAGCTTGCATACCAGCGCCAGCTTTATCAAAGACGTTGTCTTGCCGCAGCCGGTAGGTCCATAGAACATGGCTATCTGTCTTGCAGGCGATTGTTTTATTGGATTAGCAAAGGTTAATCTGTTCATAATGATCTGTCTTGCTTCGTCTATTGCCTGCTTATAGTCATTAGCGTATCCCTTTATAGCTATGCGCCCTGTTATTTCCAACGCAAACTCTTCTGAAATATCAGAATTACGCAGAATTTTATATACTCTTGCCATAGTTTCTGTCATAGTGCCTGTGTGCCGGTATTTCACATTATCCGCCACCTGCATAACCATGCTCTTAAGCGAAGTTATCTCTGATATAAGTTTTGTGTTTATCTCATTGGCTATAGTTTCTTTCGAGGAGCTTAACATGCTGCTGTTCTGATAAATATTTGCTTTGGGCTGCGTATTTACAGTTTTATCATCCAATGCCGCTACCAGCTCTATCACAGCGCCTCCCGATGGCAGCTTGGCGTTTCTGCTTGATAAGATAATAGCTTCCTTGCCGAGCTCCTGTTCAATCATTTCTCGACCTTCTTTCATGGTGTTTGCTATGAATTTTTTTATTCGCATTTTACTCGATAAGGATTTTTTTTTAACCAAAACTTGATATGGAAAAAATATGCCATTGATGTTGTGAGGAGAAAAAATGTCTAATATTCGCCAGCGAAAGCATTAGAAGCATGTATTATACTGTGCGGCAGCAGGTGATAGGGCGATTTTCAGGTCAACCGGCTCAATATATGAGGATAGCAAAGCAAAAGCTCTTTAACCGCAAGATATATCTTCATTGGCGAATAATCGCCTGTAAGAAATACCCTGCCTGTTTCGGTCGTGCCCCGCATAAGCTGTCTTATGTATACAACTCATTCATAACCAACGCAGGTTATGTATCATTGCCAATCCGTTTGAGACACGACATCATATATTTGTGAATTTTCTTATAATTCCTTACGCATCCAGCATACGGTTATGCGGATTGCCGGGCATCACCTTGAAACTGTTTATCATTTGGTTCAGGTCGTCTGTTAAGCGGGCAAGCTCTGCTGCTGTGGTCGCAACGTCTTCAATGTTTTGCGCAGATTCGGCAGAAACATGCGAGATGGCATTAACATTGTTCGCTATTTTTTCGCTTGATGTTGACTGTTCCTCACTGGCGGCAGCAATGTGGTTTATCATGCCCAGCAGCTTATTCGTGCTGTTAAGTATCTCGCTTAAGGAACTGCCGGCTTTATCGGCAAGCTCTATGCCGCTCTGCACCTCGTGCGTGCCTTTTGCCATAGCATTTACTGCAAGCTCTGTTTCTGTCTGGATTGAGTTTATCATATCCGCAATCTGCCGCGTTGCCTCTGCTGTGCGCTCCGACAGCTTTCTAACCTCATCTGCCACCACTGCAAAGCCGCGCCCCTGCTCGCCTGCACGTGCAGCTTCTATTGCCGCATTTAGCGCCAACAGGTTGGTCTGGTCGGCAATATCATTGATTACTGCAATGATTTCGCCTATTTCCTTGCTGGATTTGCCAAGGTGTTCGATGCTTAATGCCGAATTATGCACAACGTCGGCTATTTCCCGCATCTTTTGCACCGTTTGGGTAACCACTTTGCCGCCATTATTTGCAACATCGCCGCTTTGTTTGGCAAGGTCAGCAGTCATATTGGCATTTTCTGCGTTATTTACTGCCGTGCGCGACATATCATCCACAGCTATTGCCACTTCGGTTGTTTGCGAATTTTGTTTCTGGGTGGCTAAGGCGAGTGCCTCTGCCGATGCAGATATCTGCGCAGCAGCACTTGCAGTTGTATGTATCATTGATGCAAGATTGGATATAAGCTGGTTAAGCGAATCGCCCAGATTGTTTATATTGCTCTTTATTTCCTGAAATTGCCCTTTATACTCGCCTTCCATGCGTGTTGTCAAATCCCCGGTGGACATAGTGGCAAGAACGCTGCCCGAATCGGCTATCAGCTGTGAGAATATGGCAAATATCGTATTGACGCCATTGCCCATATCATGCCAGCTGCCCTGCAGACTGCTTATATCGGCGCGCACATTCAGCTCGCCCGACGTAGCGGCATCAAGCAGCTTGTTTATCTCTGTTCTGAAATGTATAAGTGTGTTGTATGTTGTGTTTATGTTGTTCTTTATATCGCTAAATTCGCCCTTGTAATCATCCTCTACCATACTGAGGTCAGGGTCGCCAACTGCTACCATTTCAAGGAATTTGGCAGTGGTATGTATTGGATTGGCAACAGCATCAAGCAAGCCATTAACGCCATCTATTATCTTCCTGTAATCGCCCAAATGCCTGGTAGCGTCTGCCCGGCTTTGCAGGCTGCCGTCAAGCGCCTTATTCACCAGATGATTGGTATCCTTTATGAGCAAGCCTACGGCATCTATACAGCCGTTGAGACTGTTTCTGATTTCATTGAAGTCGCCATTAAACTGCTCGGTAACGGTAGATGGTATGTCGCCTTTCGAGAGCCTGTTGAGATAGTCTGCCGCTATGTTGATAGGCGATAATATATTGTCAAGCAGGGTATTTACGCCCAATGCCAGTTTACCATAAGAGCCGTGATATTTTTCAGCATCAAGCCTGACCGATAGCTTGCCTGCAGAAGCATTCGTGATAATTTGATTAATATCTTTTAATAATTCCTGCAATACTTCCACCACATGGTTAATGGTATTGGACAGCATACCCGATTCATCACTCGTTTCGGATTGAATATGTATATCCAGATTGCCTTCCGCCAATTTACCGGCTTCTTTGCTCAATACGATTAGAGGCTTGGAAAGCTTGTTGGCAACGGTAAATACTACAATGGCTATGATGGCAAGCGCGATGGCGCATAATATCATGAGCATTTGCAGCATTGATTCGTTTTCGGCAAATATTACTTTATACGGTATGGAAATGCCGAGCGACATGGGAGTGGTTGTATTGCCGAGCTTAATTGGCACGAATATTTCCAGAGACTGGTCATTATTAATTGCCGAGCGGTTTCTTATTTCAAACTCCTGCCCTGCCTGAATTTTCGGCAACATATCCATATTGCCATCATAGTCTTTGGTATCTGTAATCTTCTTGCCCAGAAATTTTGGGTCGGGATAAGATAAAAACTCCCCGCCGTTCGATACCAGCATTGCATATCCAGAGCCGAATGGTTTGATTTGGTCTACAAATGCCTTTAAGGCATCAAGAGATATGTCAATGCCTGTTACTCCTACAATCTGCTTACTTTTATCGTGGACAGGCATACATATAGTGGTCATCAGTATTTCCTCTTCAGCTTTGCCGGAATATGAATAATAGTATGGGTTTAGCAGTACCTCGTTATTTTCTTCCTTAGGCTTTGTATAATATTCTTCACCAAGCTCGGATTCAGCATCTTCAAGAGTATCGCAAGCAGGATAGCCAAGCTTGTTATTCCAGCCGATATTGAATCTGCCCGTTTTGCCGTATGGAGGTGTATTGACATATTGAACATCTTTTCCGTCAAGAGCATTCGGTTCGAAATCAAGCCATACCGACAGCAGCTTTGGATTATTATGCAGATATTTTCCGGGCAATTCTGTATAATATGCCCGGCGAGCATTGACATCGATTGCCCTGTAATCAGCAACATGTGCATTAAAATCACGGGCAACTGTGAGATATTCCGTCAGTTCCATGTTTATCTGATTAGCATACCTGTGAGCAATATCCGTGGCATCATTCACCGCCATTCTGCTTATCAGCGAATCGTTTGTTTTATAAATAAAGTACGTCATCGCTATAAAAACAAAGACAAGCATAGGCAAAAACGACAATAGCATCTTCTTCTTAAAGCTCATTTTTACAGTATCAACATTTTTCATGATTTATTTTAAATTTTAGTTCACACATTCTTATTTTTATAGACATTCAAAGCTGATTATCGACAAATAATATATATACTGAAGCCCTCACTCCGGTGTTTGGAACAGATTTTATAATAAAAATTGCTGTAATATGTAAAATCTTTTTGTGTTTTACTGGTATTTGTAACATATAATTTTGTAATTAGTTATAAATGATTTAAGTTTGTAGTTTAAAGTCAAATAACTTCTTGTTTAATAATCTCAATGGTAAAGTTATGGCAAAAGCTGCCTCAAAAAATGAAAAGTCAACAATTGCTAATGCAAAGATTGACAAAAAAACAACTAATATGAATAAAAATTCAGAAACTACAAAATCTGCAACGCAGGAATTTCGCATTGAAAGCGATTCGATGGGCGATATTCAGGTGCCGAACAATGTGTATTATGGCGCTCAATCTGCCCGCTCGCTAATACATTTTGCTATTGGCGATGAAAAAATGCCGCCTTCGGTAATTCGTGCTATGGGAATTTTGAAAAAAGCTGCTGCAATTACAAATTCTGAATTGGGCATTCTCGATAAGTCAAAAGCAAATCTAATAGTTAAAGCTGCTGACGAAGTGATTGAAGGTAAATTAAACGAACATTTTCCATTGTCAATATGGCAAACAGGGTCGGGTACGCAGTCGAATATGAATTCCAACGAAGTGATTGCCAACCGCGCTATCGCTATGTATGGCGGGGAGATAGGCAGCAAAAAGCCTATTCATCCAAATGATGATGTTAATAAATCTCAAAGCTCGAACGATACTTTTCCGACGGCAATGCACATTGCTGCAGCTGAGGAGATAAACAAAACGCTTTTACCTGCAATAAAGAAGTTGCGCGCGTCTATCGACAAAAAATCCAAAGAATTTGCAACGATAATTAAAGTGGGCAGAACGCACTTGATGGATGCAACTCCTTTGACGCTGGGGCAGGAATTTTCGGCTTATGTCCAACAGCTGGATAACGATATTGATAGAATCGAATATTCATTAAAAGGAATTTATGAATTGGCTATTGGCGGAACTGCTGTTGGAACCGGACTTAATACGCATCCAAATTTTGCCGAAAATGTTGCTAAACAAATATCCAAAATTACCCACTTGCCGTTCAAATCTGCACCAAATAAATTCGAGGCTTTATCAGCTCATGATGCTTTGGTATTTGCGCATGGCGCCATAAAAACGCTTGCCTGTTCACTTATGAAAATGGCTAATGACATACGCCTGCTTGCGTCCGGTCCTCGCTGCGGGCTTGGTGAAATATATATACCGGAGAATGAGCCGGGCTCATCAATCATGCCGGGCAAGGTCAATCCTACGCAAAGCGAGGCTATGACAATGGTTTGCGCCCAAGTCCTTGGAAATGATGCAACTATCAATTTTGGCGGCGCAAATGGGCATCTTCAGCTCAATGTTTTCAAACCTGTAATAATCTATAACTTCCTGCAATCAGTGAGGTTAATCACAGATTCATGTATAATGTTTGAAAAGCACTGCGTTCGCGGCATAAAGCCAGAGCGTGAAAAAATACAGCATTTCCTTGAAAGAAGCTTAATGAATGTTACTGCGCTGAATCCACACATAGGCTATGACAATGCAGCAAAAATTGCCAAGGATGCGCACAAAAACAATTGCACATTAAAAGAGTCTGCTGTAAAGCTTGGCTTGCTAACTGAAAAGGATTTCGACAGATACGTGCGTCCGGAACAAATGACAGGACCTCTTTCCATAGAAAAACCCAAGAAAAAATAAATATTGAATTGAATTGCAAAAAAACAGCTCGTTAAAAAATAACGAGCTTTTTTTATATGCAGAAAGCAGTTCTTTTATACTATCAGCATAGCATCGCCATAAGCTAAAAAGCGATATTCGTCTTTGACGGCTTTTTTATATGCCTTCATGAGATAATCCTTACTCCCAAAAGCTGCCACCAGTAACAGGCTCGGTGAAGCTGGTTGATGAAAATTTGTTAATAATCGAGTTACTATTTTAAATTCGTAAGGCGGATAGATGAATTTATCTGTCCAGCCGCGATTGGGTTTTACCTTGCCTGTTGTCAATACAGACGACTCCAAAACCCGCGCAACGCTTGCTCCCACAGCATATACATTTTTTTTGGAACCCAATGCTTTATTTATAGTTTCCGATGCTTCACGAGAAATTTCAAAATTTTCCGAATACATACGATGCTTTGTCAAATCCTCTACATCAATTTTATCGAAAATTCCCTGCCCGATATTCAATACAACGCGCGCTATTTTTACACCTTTTTTCTCAAGCTCGGATATCATTTTGCCGGTAAAATGCAAGCCCGCTGTCGGTGGTGAAATAGAAGCCAAATGATTTTCATTTGCAAATTCGGTTTGGTACGAACGCTTGTCAAATTCATTAGGCTCTCTTTTGATATACTCGGGAATCGGCATTTCTCCCATCCGTTCTATCAATTTATAGATATTTTCGTCATAGGTAAAGCGCACTGTGCGACCTCGCGAAGTAGTGTTATCAATAACTTCGCAGAAAAATTTTGTGCTGTCAAAAAATATCTTATTGCCAATTCTTACCTTTCGCGCAGGCTCGACAAG
The DNA here is from genome assembly GCA_031550405.1 of Kapaibacterium sp. (SeqCode). Classification (GTDB taxonomy): domain Bacteria; phylum Bacteroidota; class Ignavibacteria; order Kapaibacteriales; family UBA2268; genus JAVBOP01. Next base: position 5,953 of record JAVBOP010000111.1, on the reverse strand, counting down.
TACATCCCATATCCTGTCTTCCGATTTAAGTTCGCGCAGCAGCAGCACTTCTATTCGGGCATTGGTTTTCTCTTTTCTTCCAAAAATTCTTGCTGGAAATACTTTGGTTTCGTTCAAAACAAGACAATCGCCTTTTTGGAACATTCCCATAATATCCTCGAAATTTTTATCCTGAATTTCACCTGTTTCGCGATTCAATACCATCATACGCGATGAATTGCGCGGATCTACGGGAAATCTTGCAATTAAATTTTTTGGCAATGTGTATTTAAATTCCGTTAATCGCATACTACCTTAACTTTTATTAATTTTTATTAATTTACTTCTTTAGTATAATTACAGCCATCCAAGCATTCTTTCTAAAAAAAGAAGATTTAAATAGCATAGAATCTATTTTTTTACATATAGAATTTATTGAAGAATACAGTTTCGTATTCAAAAACAGAACCGCTCCAACAGTCGTAAGCCCAAAAAAGCTAAGCTGCACGCCGCTGAAATATTCTTTTGCGGTTTCGAAGTCAGACATAACAAGCGGGTGTTCGTCTGGAGTTCTAAGCTCAGGCGTTTTTTTCCTGAATTTATTTATCAGAAAATTATGACCCAGCGGCTCTATAAATACGGCAATCCCATCTTTTTTCAAAATCCGTGCAATTTCCGTAAACGAACGAGTTACATCCAAATGATGAATAATTCCACTACCATAAACCAAATCAAATGATTCGCCAGAAAAATTTGTGGCTTCGGCATTCATTGCTATAAATTCGCAATTATTTAAATTAAATTTGGCGGCTTCTAAATTAGATTTCTTAATTGCCACATCAGAAATATCAATTCCTGTGAATTGTTTGCAATTTTTGATGATAGAAATATATTCGTCGCTGAAATAACTTAATCCACAGCCATATTCTAAAACAGTCTTATCCTTGCTAAATCTTTTAATCGTTGCATTATAATCGACAAAAGCATCTGCAAGAGCATGATACCATTTGCCAACACTTTGTCTCGGATCTGTCTCCGATCCAAATCGTTGGTTATGAAATTCTAATTCTCTGCCAATCCGCTCTTCCGTCATAAAAATCAAAGATTTATTAAAAAATATTCATTATTCTGTGGCTTCTGTCATAAATCCAATCATTCTTTTAACAAATTCGTTCGGATCTTTGATTTGTCCTTCAATCAAAAGTACAGACTCAAATAATTGGTTTATAGCGGTTTCCAAAATTTCAGAATTATTGTTTTCATTGTAAATGCGATTCAAATTTTCTATAAGCTTATGATTTACATTGACTTCCAGAATTTTTTTTGAAGACTGAAAATCTTTATTAATCATTTGCATCACTTTTTCCATTTGCGAATCCATTCCCGTATTGCCAACAACAAGCGAAACCGGCGAGCTCACAAGGCGTTTCGATACAACAACATCTTCGACTTTATCTTTCAAAATTTCCTTGAATTTGCTGATAATTCCCGTTTTTTCTTCAGTATTTTTTTCCGCATTTTCATCGGTTTTCTTATCATTTACAGAAAAATCAATATCAGTTTTATCGATAGATTTTATTAATTTTTCTTCATAATTATCAATATATGGAATTATGAACACATCGACAGGATCGGTAAAAAATAAGACTTCAATTTCATTTTTCTTAAAATATTCGATATTCGGATTGTTTTCAACAAGTTCTCTGGAAGTCCCTGAAATATAATATATTTCCTTTTGATCCGATTTCATTCTTAAAACATACTCTTTAAGCGAAATCATCTCATTTTCTTTCGTTTTTGTACTTTCAAAACGCAGTAAATCAATTATTTTGTTCTTGTTCGCAAAATCGGTATAAAGTCCGGTTTTCAATAGCGAGCTAAAATTATCATAAAATTTTCTGAATTGGTCGCTTTCCTTTGCAGCTAAATCTTCAATCCAAGACAAAATACGGCTTGTTAAAACATTTTTAATTTTTGCCATAACCGGCGAATTTTGAGTAAATTCCCGAGACACATTCAATGGCAAATCTTCAGTATCAACAACTCCTTTGACAAAACGCAAGTAGTCGGGCAATAAAGCCTTAGCATCATTTTGAATAAAAACTCTGTTCACATAAAGATGCAATGTACTTTCATTTACATCGCGAAAAAGCGCAGCAGGAGCGGTTTCCGGAATAAACAAAATTGACTTGAAATTGATATTTCCTTCAATATTTAGAACTAAATGGCTAAGCGGTTTTTGATAATCATTTGAAATAAATTTATAAAATTCATCAAGCTGCTCGTCAGTTATATCTTCTTTTTTGAGTTGCCAAATAGCCGTAACCCGCTTAATTTCCTTGTCGTTAATATAAATCGGAAAATCTACAAAATTGGAAAATTTATTTATCGCCTGTTCAATATTATATTCTTCGGCATATTTTTTATATTCTTCCTTTAATTTAAAACTTATTTTAGTTCCACGCGTTTGCCTGTCCGATTCTTCAATTGTAAAATTATTTTCACCGCAAGAAATCCATTTATATGCAACCGAATTTAGTTCCGAACTCCGCGTTTCAATCGTAACTTCATCTGTTACCATAAAAACAGAATAAAAGCCAACGCCAAATTTTCCAATTAGCTGATTTATATCAGCCTTACCCGAATTTTCTGCTTTCAGTTGATTCAAAAACTCAGTTGTTCCAGAACTTGCAATTGTGCCAATATTATTGACAAGTTCGTCTTTTGTCATTCCAATGCCGGAATCTTCAATAGAAAATGAGCTATCTTCCTTATTTGCTTGAATATTAATGGCGAGCGAAATATTTGCATCAATTATATTCGTATCCGTCAATTGTCTAAAACGAATTTTATTCAATGCGTCAGACGAATTTGATATAAGCTCTCGGATAAAAATTTCAGGATTAGTATAAAGAGAGTGAATAATGAGATGAAGCAATTGTTTCATCTCAGCTTTAAATTCAAAATTTTCTGGCTTATTCATATATTCCTTCAATAATAGCGATAAAACAATAATTTATTGTGCCATGCAACTTTACCAAAATACGAATATACACTTTTTTCGCAGCTTTTCCAAAGATATTTAACCGAATATGGCGCTTATATTTTAAATAATAGAAGTTATTATGTATGTTTGCAAAGAGCATACAAAATGAAACAGAAAATAAATATAACCAATTATGATTTTTTTTTAATAATTCAAACTGCATTCATTGGCGATGTGGCGTTATCTCTCTTTTTAGCCGAGGAAATAAAGCTCCGCAATCCAAACGCAAAAATCACGCTCGTTACAACCAAACAATCGGTGGAGTTGGCCAACTGTTCCATGTCTATAAATGAGGTGATTATATTCGACAAGCGCGATAAAAATAAAGGAATTAATGGAATTGTCAAATTGGCAAAACAGATAAATTCAAGCCAAAATTATGATATTATTTTTAATTTGCATCGTTCGTTCCGCTCCGGATTTCTTACCAAATTGATAAATGCAAAATATAAAATTGGTTTTGCGATTAATTCGCTCTCATTTTTTTTGACGCATAAAGTAGAATATCTCAAAAATTGCCACGAAGTCGAACGTAATCATAATCTTTTATCCATTTTTGAAAATCATACTAATTACAATTATAACAATGGGTTAAGCATTAAATTAAAAGCTGATGATTTAAATTTCGTTAAAGAAATGCCCTTGAATTATGAAAAAAAAATAATAATTCTTGCTATCGGGTCTGTTTGGCAAACCAAGCGTTGGAAGCTGGAATATTTCATTCAACTTGCACAAATGTTAAAACAGCATGGAAATAATGTAATTTTGACAGGTTCAAGTGCGGAAACTGCAGAATGTGATAAAGTGGCTATCGAAAGCGGGGCAGTTTCAATTGCAGGCAAAACGACAATTCCGCAAACGATGGCTATTATGCAGAAAGCGAGTTTGGTAATTACAAACGATTCCGCTCCAACGCATTTTGCAAGTATTTTGAATGTTCCGACAGTAACGATTTATGGACCGACTTCTCCGATATTTGGTTTTTCTCCATTGGCGCACCATTCAATAATTATTGAGGATACGCATCTTTTTTGCCGTCCATGTTCAATACATGGCCAGAGATTATGTCCACGAAAAACTCACGAATGTATGAAAAACCTGACCCCTCAAACCATTTTTTCCATCATCCAGCAATATTTGTAAAACATAAAATTTTAAAGATAAATTCATTTATCAGGAGTGCGAATATTTTGCAAATTAGTTGTAATTTTGCATTTAATTGATTTGTTTTCCAAATCCCAATTCACTAACCAAAATATATAACATATAGATATTGCAAGATATTAAGCTGAACATTACAGAGCCAGTTCTGGTGCAAATTGGCAAAATAGCCGACGAGCAAAATGTCGCTGTGTACGTTGTTGGCGGCTATGTCAGGGATTATCTGCTTGAAAATAAACGTGCAGATATTGATTGTACCGTTTGCGGAGACGCTATAAGTTTCGCTAAAATAATAGCTAACCATTTTAAAACAAAGGTAGTTATATATGAAAGATTCCGTACGGCATTGGTGCCAATAGGAAATTATCATATTGAATTTGTTGGTACAAGGCAAGAAAAATATTTGCCAGATTCGCGGAAGCCCATAACCAGCGAAGGCACTCTTGAGGACGATCTGCGGCGGCGGGATTTCACGGTGAATGCGATGGCGGCTTCACTTAACAGCAAAAATTTTGGAATGCTTATTGATCTATTCGATGGCTATAATCACTTGAAAGATAAGTTACTTATAACACCGCTTGAACCAAATGTTACTTTTTCAGAAGATCCATTGCGTATGATGCGGGCGGCAAGATTTGCGTCTCAACTAAATTTCAAGTTAGACAATTCGGCGTATGAGGCTATCAGGAGAATGGCTGATCGAATAAAAATAATTTCACAGGAGCGCATTACTGATGAAATGATGAAAATGATTGCTGCGCCTCAGCCAAGCATTGGTTTCTCTATCTTATATAATACAGGTCTGCTTAGCTATATTTTTCCCGAATTGAATGCTCTCAAGGGCGTTGAGGTTGTAGAAAATGCACAAGGCCAGGTTTATGCTCATAAAGATGTCTTTTGGCATTCGCTTAAAGTGTTGGATAATATAGCACTTAGCACGAATAACCTGTGGCTGCGATTTGCTGCTTTGACTCATGATATAGGCAAATTAAAAACCAAGCGTTTTATTGAAGGAAGCGGTTGGCATTTCTTTGGCCATGAAGAAAAAGGCGCAAGAATGATGGATGGAATTTTTAGAAAAATGCGATTGCCGCTTGACAGGATAGATTATGTTAAGACCCTTGTTCGCATGCACTTACGACCAATGCAGCTTGTCAGCGGCGAGGTTACAGATTCTGCAATTCGTCGCTTGGCAGTCCAGGCGGGCGAGGCTTTAGGGGATTTGTTTTTGCTTTGCCGCAGCGATATTACCTCAAAAAATCCCAATCTTACGCGGCAATTTTTGAATAATTATGACATTGTTGCGCAAAAAGTGTTGGATGTTCAAGAGCGCGATAAATTGCGGGAGTTTCAGTCGCCTGTTCGCGGCGAAGAAATTATGAAAATATGCAATATCCCGCCTGGAAAGATGGTTGGCACAATAAAATCCAACATAGAAAACGCAATCCTCGATGGTATAATTCCCAACGATTATGAGGCTGCCAAAGCATATTTCCTCGTCAACAAGGATATCTGGACAAAATCATGAGATTTATGAAAAAATATTCATAAAAACATAAGGAACAACAATGAAAAAAAATAATTAATGATAATGGTATCAATCCAAAAGCATATACATTAAAAATTAATGATAACTATACAATTTAGTGGTTAAGCGGAATCTGAATTTACCGTAATATTTTTCAATTTTTGCACTATTTTGTATATTTGTGGTTTTGGTTATGGCGAAGAATTGAATTGTTATGATGAATAAATATGAAGCTGTGA
>JAVBOP010000007.1:0-12052 GCA_031550405.1 Kapaibacterium sp. (SeqCode) | reverse complement strand
GAAGGCGGGAAAAGTGATTGAAGCGATGAATCCAGCAAAAGCCGCAGAAATATTGAAATATTCAGTCGATATAAAATAATGGAATTAACAACTTGCTCTTGGTGTATAACTCCAAAGGACATACATGATGGCGAGCATTATGGGCTTAAATTTAAAATGCAAGGTAGTCTTTGATTTACAAAAATTTGTGTGTTAAGAATATTTTGTTTATTTTTGTAGTCATTATTTTTGAAAAAGCGGGCGTGGCGGAATTGGCAGACGCACTAGACTTAGGATCTAGCGGGGAGACCCTTGAGAGTTCGACTCTCTCCGTCCGTACTAATTAATCTTTGGGTAGCAGATTTGGATAAGTCAATATCAGTAACAAATATCAGCGATTGTGTTCGGGAAATTGATATAATTATATCAGGTGAGGAGTTCAGGCAGATTTATAACAGCAGTTTAGCGAAACTTCAGAAAGAAGCTAAAATATCAGGCTTCAGACCCGGAAAAGTTCCTACTAATGTCCTTCAAAAAATGTATGGTCCTTCCATCAAGTTAGAGTCAGAGGAGAAAGCTGCGAATAAATATTTAAAAGAATTTATTGAAAATGGCAATATTAATATTGTTGGGACTCCGGCATTGATTGACATAAAGGAGAATGAAGACGGTTCGCATGCGTATAAAATCAGATTTGAAGTTATACCCGATTTTGACTTGAAGGATTATCAATCGCTGGAGATAGACGAGCCCGTGCACAGGGTTAGCGAGGATGATATTGAGGAGCAATTAGCGGTTATAGCGAAATCTTTTGGTCAGCAGCAAAATTTGGAGCAAGTCACGGATTATGACGTTAATGTTGTTATTGACTCATACAGATTGGACAAGAATACGCAAGAAGTGCTGCCCGGCAAGCCTGAACAAGATATTTCATTAGAATTGTCCCGTTTGTCAAGTGAATGGAAGCAGCTGTTTCTTAATACAAAAATAGGAGATGAGCTGATACACACTCCTGCCGAAGTGGAAAATATTGATACATTTTCTGAAAAAATTTTAATAAAAGGTATCGTAAAAACAATACCTCATGCAATTGATGACGAGCTTGCGCAAAAGGCAAGTAATAATAAATTCGACAACATAGAAGATTTCAAACAGGAAATAGGTTTCCAGTTGCAAAATCATTGGGATGAGCAATCAAGAAAGCTGATGGAAGAGCAAGTTGTTAATAAACTTGTTGCGCTGCATAATGATTTGCAAATTCCCGAAGCGCTTTTGTCTGTTGCCAGAGACCAGATGAAAGCCAATTTCAAAGAACATCATCAACTTTCGGATAAGGATTTGGAGAATGAAGAAACTAAGCGCCATATTGATCATTATTCACGATTGATTGTTATCAAGGAACTGGTTATCGACAAGATAATTGAGAAAGAAAAACTTGAGGTTGAAGATTTCGATATTGAAATGTTTGTTGATAAATTGCTGCCTTCTATGCCTCAGGAATTCGCCGATACCATGTCTAAAGATGTTTTTACAAAGCATATCAGAGACGATGAAAGAGCGATGCAGAGCTTGCTGAATAAGAAATTTATGGATTTTATTCTTGATTTTGCTACGACAAATGAAGTGGATTTTGCGGATTTCAACAAAACTTATAATAATGACGCAATTCCATTCAACGACATGGGTGAACATGACCACGACCACAACGATTGCTGCCATGACGAAAATTGCGATTGCGAAAAATAAGCAATAAATCATATTGAGAATATAAAGCAAACCTCACTCTTATTCAAAAAAACAGTGAGGTTTTTTTTTAGTGTAGCGTAGTGTGATAAATAGAATTGTAAATAATTTTTAATAAATATCAAACACATTTTCTATGGATAATTTAGATGATATATTTTTGAACTTATTGAAAGAAAAAGTTGTGCCTGCTGTTGGCTGCACGGAACCGATTGCTGTGGCATTGGCTGTGGCAAAAGCGCACGAAACGCTTGGCGATTTTCCTGCAAAAGTGCAAATCAATTTAAGCCTCAATGTGTTGAAAAACGCGATGGGTGTGGGCATTCCCGGCACAAATATGGTAGGTCTGCCTGTGGCAGCTGCACTTGGCTTAGTTGCTGGAAAATCTGAAGATATGCTGGAAGTGCTAAAGGATGTCGATGAAATTTCAATAGAAAAAGCTAAAAATATTATTATCCAAAAAATCATTAATTTTGACCAAAAAAATATTGATGAAAAACTGTATATTGAGGTGATATGCCATAAAAATGAATCATATTCCAAAGTCGTCATTGCCCACACTCACACGAATTTTGTCTTAATTGAAAAAGATGGAATAGAATTATTAAAAAAAAATCATAATTCTCTTAATAATACACAGACTCTTTCTTCCAATACTTTGAAAAATATCACGATTAGTGCTATATATGATTTTGCCGTAAATTGCAAATTAGATAAAATTGCATTTATAATGCAATCTGCCATTGCCAATAAAAAAGCGGCTGAAATCGGGATGAAACACAATTACGGCATGCAACTTAATAAAATTTTTAAATTAAATATTGAGCACGGAATATTAAGGGATGATGCTCTAAGCTACGCACTTTCTTTGACAACTGCGGCTATTGATGCCAGAATGGGCGGCGCCAAAGTAACTGTTTATAGCAATTCCGGCAGCGGTGATCAGGGGATTGCTATTACTTTGCCAGTTTTGGCTTTTGCAGAAAATACCAAAACAAATGAAGAAAAACTTATTAGAGCGTTGGTCATAAGCCATTTAATTGCAATATACATAAAACAAAAGCTTGGAATATTGTCTCCGTTTTGCGGCATCACGACAGCTTCTATGGGAGCGGCGTGCGGCATTACTTATTTGATGGGTGGTGGTGAGACGCAGATTGAATTTGCCATAAAAAATTTTGCGGCAAGTATCGTCGGCATGATTTGCGATGGCGCTAAAAACAGCTGCTCCATGAAAGTTTCGGCAGGCGTGTTTTGCGCTTTCGAAGCCGCCATGCTTGCGATGGAAAGCATCTATCCCAATTGTACCGAAGGCATTGTTCACAGCAGTGTTGAGCAGACGATAGAAAATGTGGTAAATATTGGCAAAATTGGCATGAAAGATTTAGACAGCATAATATTAAATATGCTGCTAAATAAATAAATTTTTGCTGATTTATATATTCATACACTACAAAATAAATGCAACATATCTCTAGAACAGGTAGGCTATTCCGGCGCCAACCGCAATATTGAATAATTTATATTTGCTTCTATTTACAGTTGGGAAATATTCATCATTGTCATAATCATAATCATTATAAAAATCTCTCTCCAAGCTGTAAAAATATCGAAAGCCTATATCTACATTCAAAACAATTCGCTTGAGCGCAAAAGCACAGCCTAAACCTGCACCAACATTCCAGTCATTTGAAAAATAATAGCTCTTGTTATAACCATAACTATAATTATAATAATCCTCAGCATAGTTAAAAAAACCGCCCACAAGACCATACACTTTCATCGTTCGCGAAACATGGAAATTACGCTTATACTCCAAACCGAAAATAGCATTTATATCTGAATCCTCATCATTATATTGGGAGCTATATGCAAAAAATGTAGTTTTCAAAGAATTATATGTGTCAAAATTGTGCTGATAGGATATTCCATAACCCGATATAAGTGAAGCACTAAAGCCTAATTCATGGCGATAATGTTGAGTTTTTTGAGTATTTGTAATTGAAAAATCCACGTTATCAGTATTATTATTTTGCGTGTCTGTCTGCGCAAAAATAGGAGTGGCAATAAGAGAATAGCTCTCGCTTTCTTGAGCAAAAACAGGAAAAGATATGATGAAAACACTGCACAGTAAAAATAAATTAATTTTCATTATTAGCTCCATTGCATGATAGAATATTTATGAATATTTTTTTAATACTGCAAATATACAAAAAAATAGCGACATGATATTATTTAAATACCAAAACATTAAATATTAGCCATAAAAAAAATCGGGTATTGTTAAAAGCAGATACATGCTTGCTTATTTAGCTTCAATATTAATAGCTTTATAGAACATTCAATCATATTTTTGCTTTTTGAATAGCATTTGGTTCTTCTTTTAAATCGTGCTAAGCAGCATATAATTCTGATGTTATAGTCTTTTGAGGTAAATGTTTCGGCTTTCGTTTATGTGTTTTTCAGGCGGAATAAATTCTGCATAACTATGCCAATGGTCAATGCAAAACCAGTTTATCTCCTTATTTTTCAAAGAGTTCCATAATTTTAATCCTGTTTTTGTACTTCTGCCGCCACAGACAAAAGCGATGAACCGTTTGCCAAGTCTATCAACAGCAATCCATATCCATAAGTATCTTTTTTTAAACATATATACGTATGAAGCTCGTCGATTTCAACAATCTTTGCTGGCGCATCGTTTTTAGGTAAATACACTTATTTTATGAATATTTTTTCATATTATATCAATCTGGCGAAAACCTAAACTTTCCAAACAACGTGCTATCCGTTGTTTGTCATCAAAGATTTATGATTTTTTTTATAAATAGCATTGAGCAAGATCGAAATGATATTGGCAGCCAGTATTTTCAGATACGGAATAAGCAACAAACAGGGAGCGACTGATCCATTCACATATATATATAGCACTTATTCACAATTTGATTATTTTTTTGGGATTGTCTTTTATGTATTGCGACCATGATTTTGCTTTACTTACACCATATTTAGCTTTATTTGAATGGCATAAGGCAATTGCAATAGCATCAGTTGTATCAAAATATTTGGAAGATATATCTGTTTTAAATAAAGAAGATACCATAAATTGCACTTGTTCCTTGCTTGCAGCGCCACGTCCTGTTACCGATTTTTTAATTTCACGAGCAGAATATTCGCTAACATCTATGTTATTATTAATGATAGCAAGGATTGCAGCGGCTCGAGCCTGCGATAATTTTATTAAAGATTGCGCATTTTTTGCATAAAAAGTTGATTCTATTGCTGCTTGTTCCGGCTTATTTCTTGTAATTACATTAAATATTTTTTCATAAATCTCTTTTAACCGTAAATTAAAATCATCGTGTTTTTTCTTTAATTCGATAGTTCCATATTCAATTATTGCCAAATTTGGCTGCGTTTCGATAACGCCATAACCGCAAAACACAGAGCCGGGATCTATTCCAAGTATTTTCATCTCATCACTAATGCGTATAATCTAAAATTAATATATCTTTTCCTACTTTCAAACTTATAGCTTCTTTAATTTTATCTGCATGAGGACAAGAAAAACCTATTGGCGTGCCTTTAAAAATGCAAGATGCAAATGCAATTGCTTCAACTCCTGTTTCTATCATATTTTTAGCACGAAGCACAGCCTTTTTGCCGGGACAGCCTCCACATGATATAAATCCTATGACTTCGCTCTTTCCAATTTGCTGAAATGCAGCCAAGCCTGCTGAGGCTACTTTGAGGCAAGTTCTGCCTCCACACATATCTTCTGTCTGCTGACAACGAATAATACCTACTTTCATATTGTTTAAATTGATAAGTAATGTTAATAAAATAAAAGATTTGATAAACTATGAAAATCTATCAAATCTTAAAATTATTTTAATAAATCTAAATTATGCCTCAATTAATTCGCTTATAGCATCATCGATTTCGAAATTTGAAAATACGTTTTGCACGTCATCATGATCTTCAAAAATGTCAATAAATTTCATAATTTTATTGGCATCTTCAACCGAAGCTATGTTCACAACATTTTTAGGAATATATTCGAGCTTGCTTTCGGTAACCTCAAATCCCTTTTCTTCAAAGAACTTATTCACAGTCGCAAAATTTTCCATTGCACAAATTATTCTTGAATTTTCATCATCATACTCTATATCGTCAGAGCCGGATTCAAGCACAAATTCAAACAATTCATCTTCCGATTTGCCTTTTGTCGCAATCGTGATGACGCCTTTTCGTTCAAAATTCCAGGCAACAGAATTTGGTTCTGCCATGTTGCCACCGTGTTTGCCCATAAGCGAACGAATTTCAGAAACTGTTCTCTTTTTGTTGTCTGTAACCGTTTCAAGAATTACAGCTACGCCGTTTGGAGCATAACCTTCGTATGTGATTTCTTCATAATTTACGCCTTCAATCTCACCTGTACCCTTTTTGATAGCGCGAGTGATATTGTCCGAAGGCATATTCACAGCTCTTGCATTCTGCATAGCGAGCCTAAGCCTTGGATTTCCATCTGGATCGCCACCTCCTTCGCGAGCTGAAATTGTAATTTCTTTAGAAATGCGAGTGAAAACCTTACCTCTTTTGGCATCAGCCTTACCTTTTTTATGCTTTATATTAGCCCACTTACTATGACCTGACATTGCTTTAACTTATCTGATAATTTTACAAAATTGAATATTAAGGGATACAAGATACCACTTTTTTTTGACTTATATGTTATAGCAAAGATGTTTTACTGCAAATTTCTTTTAACAAAACAATTTTTTAGATAGAAAAAGCGAATATCAATGTTTTTTTAAAATTGATTTAATTATATTGGCAGCTTCTGTGGTGTCTTTAGTGGATATGTCAAGATGAAAAACTATGCGAATTTTGTCACTGGCAATTGCATTAAACAGTAAACCCTCTGATTTGCAGGCAGATACAAAATTTTGCGATGTCAATTCGCCTTTTGTTTGAATGACAACCATATTGGTCGCAATGGCATTCTGGTCGATATGTATTTCATCAACATCTTCAAGCAATTTGCCGAACATCTTAGCATTTGCGTGGTCTTCTGCCAGCCTTTCGATATTATTTTTTACCGCGAACAAACCTGCCGCTGCAATAATTCCAGCCTGTCTCATTCCGCCACCCAATATTTTCCGCCATTTTCTTGCCAGGGTGATTTTTTCTTTTGTGCCCGCAAGAACAGAACCGACAGGTGCGCCTAAGCCTTTGGATAAACAAACTGATACAGTATCGAACTCTTTAACGTAATCGGCTATTTTAACTCCAGTTGCAACTGAAGCATTCCAAATCCTTGCGCCATCAAGATGAAATGCAATATTATTTCCATGTGCAATTGCCGCAACCTGCTGAATATATTCATGCGAAAGTATAGCGCCGCCATGCCGGTTATGCGTATTTTCCAAACAAATACAAGTCGTTTTTGGAAAATAATACACATCGGGGCGAATAGCCTCCTCAATATCCGCAAGTTGCATTTCGCCGCTATTGGAAGGCAGTTGGCGCAACTGAACATTAGATATAATCGCAGGTGCTGCCGTTTCAAAGTAAAAGATATGGGCATCTTTTTCAATAATAACCTCATCGCCGGGCTTAGTGTTCACTTTCACGCCGATTTGATTGCTCATAGTTCCGCTCGGCACAAATATAGCCGCTTCCTTGCCCAAAATATCAGCTATAGTTTCTTGTAATTCATTAACTGTAGGGTCTTCGGCATAAACGTCATCTCCAACCTTTGCGTTCATCATGGCTTGCAGCATTGCAGGCGAAGGCCTGGTTACGGTATCGCTTCTGAGGTCTATCATTTTCTGCTCAATCCACTATTTTGAAAATTTTGTTTAGATGAGTGATTTCCAGTAATCTGCCCACATTCTCGCCGACAGAAGAAAGAACCAGCTCAACGTTGCGAGCCTTCAGGTCATTATTCGCTTTAGCAATCATGCCCAAGCCAGTACTGTTAACCATCTCCAGATTAGACATGTCGAGCACCAGGCAGTTTACATTGTCGGGCAATTGCTTTATCGTCTTCACAAATGCCATTGCGTCTTCGCCTCCAAGAGCTTCTTTTCGCATTTTTAAGACTGCCTGATTATTTGCAGCATCCACAATCAAATTGTATGAGTTCATTATTTTTGCTATTATTTAAATTTTAAAATATCAACAGTTTAGGGACGAAACATTATTGAAAGTATTTTAATATGGTATCGAAACACCATTTATGAATAATTATTCAGAATACCTCTCTCTGCTTATGTGCGCTGCAATATTTCATAATAAATTTTGTATTTTTGTGCTTGTGCTATAATTTGTAATGGATCGATTGTAAAAATGAAAAAAATATTATTTTTAATTCCGATGCTTCTGGCGGTTGGCAGCAGCTTTGCGCAACTTGATATGAAAACGGGTACAACGCTTGACAGGATTGTTGCGATTGTTGGCAATGAAATTATTATGCAATCCGATATTGATGGAACGCTTTTGCAGATGTCGCTGCAGGATAGAACAATTGATATTGCGGACAGGGAGATGCGGAAGAAGCTGCTTGAAAATATGATTTCGCAGAAAATTTTGCGGGTTAAGGCGATAGAGGATTCTGTAAATGTTTCTGACGATTTGGTTGAAGAGCGCTGGAATGCGATGCTGCAAAGCCTTGTGCAGCGCGTTGGTTCGGTTGAAAGAGTGGAGGCTGTCTATAAAAAATCTATTAGCCGAATTAAATTCGAGTATCGAGACGAGGTGAAGAAAGATTTGATGGTTGAGCAAATGGAGATGACGAAGTTTGGAAATATTACTGCAAATTCGCAGGATATAGAAGAATTTTATAAGATATATAAAGATTCTTTGCCGGAGATTCCTGAGCAAGTCGAGCTATTGCATATAGTTAAATATATTCATCCTGACACTGTTTCCAAAGTAAATACATATAATTTGGCAAAAAACATTAGAGATTCGATTATGCAATCGGGCAAATTTGGAGAATTTGCCAAGCAATATAGTGCCGATTTGGCTTCAGCGCAAGATGGCGGCGATCTTGGCTGGGCGGGCAAGGGCAAATTTATCCAAGAATTTGAGCAGGCTGCTTATGCGCTGCAACCGAATGAAATATCACTGCCTGTTGAGACGCCATTTGGCTATCATTTGATTCAACTTGTTGAAAAAAAGCGCGATTCTATTCACACCAGGCATCTATTGCTTAAGGTCGAACAATCGGAAACAGACGCCGAAAAAGTGAAGAATGAACTTGATTCAATACGCAAAATAGCTATCGAAAATAATAATTTTTCCGAATTGGCAACCCAGCTGTCCGAAGAAAAAGAAACGCAAGGTTTTGGCGGTTCTATGGGCAAGCATTCATTGGATATGTATCCTCCAAGCATAGCAAATGCGGCAAAAAATCTGAAAGATGGCGAAATATCCGAGCCGGCTCCATACGTGTTCGATCCGACCAAAAGTGCCATGAATATTGTCTACCGCAAAGCAACAATTCCAGCCCACAAGCCAATGCTCGAAACGGATTATGACTATATTAAGCTCTATGCGGGCGAATATAAAAGAATGAATCTGCGCAACGACTGGATTGAAGAACTTAAAAAAGAAATTTATTGGGAAGTTGTTGAAAAATGAAATATTTGCTGTTAGGTTGCAACGGACAGCTTGGGAAACAATTTTCTAAGTTATTTAAAAGCAAAGAGATAAACTTTGCTGAATATGATTTGCCATATTTAGATATTTTTGATTATGCCAAATTAAGCCAAGCCATTTTGCACACAAAACCAGATGTTGTCATCAATTGTGCGGCGTACAATAATGTTGATTATGCCGAACTGAATTACGAAGATGCTTATAAAGTCAATGCGGTTGGCGTGGAAAATATCGCTAAAGTGTGCAGCCGAAATAATATCAAATTGGTGCATTACAGCACAGATTATGTGTTTAGCGGCATAAAACGAACAGCAGGCTTGTATAATGAAAATGATATTCCCGAGCCAATCAACAACTATGGGCGCTCAAAATTAGAGGGCGAAAAAGCGATAAAGAATATTTATGAAAATTTTTTAATTTTTCGTACAAGCTGGCTTTATGGTGATGGTGAACAAAATTTCATTTTTAAGGCACTGAAATGGGCAGAATCTCAGGATATTGTGAAAATTGCAGATGATGAATTTTCGGTGCCAACGTCAGTGAATTTATTGGCTGATATTTCATTAAAGGCTATAAATAATGGACTTACTGGATTGTTCCATATAACGAACACGGGATATGCCTCTCGATTGGAATGGGCTAAAACTATTTATGAATTTAGCAATTTGAAAACCATTGTATATCCTGCCAAAATGGCTGATTTTTGCTTGCCTGCCGCGCGACCTTCGTTTTCGGCTATGAGCAATGACAAGATTTCACAGATTTTAGCTCTAAACATTTCTCACTGGAAAGACGAACTTTTACACTTTTTCCATTCACATCAAAAACAGGATATGTTACATCATTTCAGGCGTTTACGTTTATCCGAGCGTGGCTTTTAGATTTATGTGAACTGCAAATCAGCCCTTCGTTTTTTTTTGTTTAGTAAGATAATATAGTTTGTATGCTATTAGCAATATCTCAGCATTATCATCATTTCCACAGGTGAGAAGGATTTTCGCGTGCCATATACCCAAAGTTTGGTAGCAGGATTTTTGAGGTATTGTAAAATATAGATACATTTATTATATTTGTAATTATTTAATATTAAGTTATTTATAAATATATGAGTTATCCATGTTGCTACAGTATAAA
Source organism: Kapaibacterium sp. (SeqCode) (assembly GCA_031550405.1). Classification (GTDB taxonomy): domain Bacteria; phylum Bacteroidota; class Ignavibacteria; order Kapaibacteriales; family UBA2268; genus JAVBOP01. The sequence continues at coordinate 1,531 of JAVBOP010000007.1, read as the reverse complement.
TAAAATTAAACATGGTTTTCTTCGTGGTCGTCAGCGCTATCTTTGTAAAGACTGCGGTTTTAACTTTTTGCTTGAGAGCAAATCTAAGGCTAAGTCTTTAAAAACAAAGCGATTAGCCCTTGATATGTATTTGGAAGGTTTGGTTTTCGCCAGATAGGAAGAATCTTAAAAATCAGCCACACAATAGTTTATCTTTGGGTAAAAAAGTGGGGCGAACAGGCAGATTTTTCTAAAAATGATGCGCCAGCAAAGATTGTTGAAATCGACGAGCTTCATACGTATATATGTTTAAAAAAAGATACTTATAAATATATTGACATATAATACCTTTATATGTAACAAGTTATGGATTTTAAGCATGCCGTTTTTCAGGATGCTCAACTAGGCTTTCGATGGCGCCAGTCAATCAGAAAAAGCTTGATTTTGCCAGTATTAATTATTAGCATGGAATATATTAATTTTGGAGATGAATAAACCGCAATCTCATAAACATAGAATCCCGATGCTGAAATTGACAGGCATTATCATTGCTATTGGTATTGTGTATGGCAATATTGGCACTTCATCGCTGTATGTTATGAAAGCTGTGCTGAATGCCTTGCCATATAGCCGTCCCGATTTAATTGTCGGTGCTGTTTCATGTGTTATATGGACGCTGGTACTGCAAACTACCATTAAATATGTATTGATTACCCTTCGTGCTGATAATAAAGGTGAAGGCGGAATATTAGCATTGTTTGCCTTGATAAGGAGAAAGATATCGCAAGGCTTATGTTTTTGCAGCAGTTGGTGCTGCCATATTACTTGCCGATGGCGTTATAACTCCTTCTATTACAGTAACTTCTGCGATTGAGGGCTTGCACGGTGTATATGCTTCTGTTCCTATACTGTCTATTACCATAGGTATTATTTTTCTGCTTTTTATGCTGCAATCCCTTGGTACTGCATCTTTAAGGCGTTTCTTTGGAGTAATTATGCTATGCTGGTTTCTTATGCTTGGTATTTTAGGCTTTCATAGCTTTATGGAATATCCTGAAATAATAAAGGCATTTAATCCCATATATGCCATTAAATTTCTTATGGCTGCACCACATATATTTGTTATTCTTGGTGCTATATTTTTGTGCACAACGGGAGCTGAGGCGTTATATTCCGATTTGGGACATTATGGATTGCACAACATACGGCAGTCATGGGTTTTTGTCAAAATATGCCTTATACTAAACTATCTTGGGCAAGGTGCATGGGTTGTTACGCATCAGAATTTAATAGTAAATGATATTAATCCATTCTTTGAAATAATACCTTCATGGTTTTTCATTATTGGCATAGTTATGGCAACGCTGGCAGCTATTATAGCGAGCCAAGCCCTTATAAGCGGTTCATTTACTGTGATAGCTGAAGCTGTATCCCTGGATTTATGGCATTGTTACTTTATTGTTGCTTATGTGATTGTTAACTCATAATCAAAATCATGTAAGGTTTTATCTAAAAATAAATCTAATGTAATCTCCAGCATTTTCAACGACTT
>JAVBOP010000125.1:0-20493 GCA_031550405.1 Kapaibacterium sp. (SeqCode) | reverse complement strand
TTTGCTATCCAATTCAGCCAGTGCACAAAGAGGCAGCAATATTAAACACTATGCCTCTCCGCTTGACCCGTCTGCCAAATCCACTCCTATATACATAGGTCCGGCTGCTGGTGTGAATATATTAGGACATTCGATGACTGTTAAAACGTTTTCCAGCGACGTGCTTTGTCCTACTTTTAACAATGCAAATGGTCTTGGATTTTATGTCGGTCTGACATTTGAATATTTATTGGGCAAAGATGCTGCAACTTCAAATTCTGCCATCATTGTACGTGCATTGTATAACATGATGCCGGGCAACACCACAATTGATGGCGATAACTATCCTGCGCGTGATCCTGAAACTGGTAGTATTATTTATACGACAACCGATCATCAACTTGATATAAAATATGATGTAGCTACATTGGAAGTAATGTATAAATACAATCCTATACCGGGCTTTGGTATTGGCTTGGTTGCTGGTCCTACATTCGATTTTGCTTTAACAAAAACTTGGAAACAGACATGGAATTTGTTGGAGCCGAATCATGCTCAATTTAAAGATACAACATCTTATCCTATGGAAAATAACAATCGGACAATAGTGGTTCAAGATGGCGAAATTCCAAATTCTTCAGCCTTTAGATTTGGCCTGAAAGCAGGTGTGCAATATGAATTATTATTAGGTTCCAAATTTTATATAGTTCCTTCGCTTTGTTATAATTTCGGTATAACCAATTTGACATCCGATTACGATTGGCGTGTAAGTCCATTGCAAATAGGGCTTGATGCGCGTTATGCGTTCGCCTTGTAATTAATTCAAACTCTATGCAAAAGCTTGTAAATTGACAGTTTATGAGCTTTTTTTTATTTAATTTGTTAATGATAGTTTATGATGAATGCCATATTTAGTACAAATTTTCAAGATATAAAGCTATTCCGTCGAGGCAAAGTGCGCGATGTATATGAACTTGGCGATACATTGCTTTTTGTTGCTTCCGATCGTATTTCTGCTTTTGATGTTGTCATGAATGAACCAATTCCTGATAAAGGCAAAATACTTACGCAGGTTTCCGAATTTTGGTTTGAGAGAACAAAACATATTATTAAAAATCATTTTATTTCTTCTGACATAAAACAATTCCCTGCTATCTGCCAGAAATACCATAGCGAGCTTGCCGGTCGTTCAATGCTTGTTACCAAAAGTAAACCGATACTGTTGGAATGTGTTGTTAGAGGCTATATTGCGGGTTCAGGTTGGAAAGAATATCAGCAAACAGGAAAAATATGTGGTGTGGAGCTTCCTGCAGGATTAGTCGAATATCAGAAGCTGCCAGAGCCGATTTTTACTCCATCGACCAAAGCCGAAACAGGACACGATGAGAATATTGATTTTGAAGCAGCGCAAAAAACAGTTGGTGCCGATATTGCATCTCGCGTATGTCAATATTCTTTGCAATTATATGATTTTGCTTATAGATACCTGTATGAGAATGGAATTATTCTGGCAGACACTAAATTTGAATTTGGTGTAGACAATAATAATGAAATTATTTTAATAGATGAGGCATTAACTCCCGATTCGTCGCGTTTCTGGTTAATTTCAGATTATGCACCCGGCAAGCCGCAAATAAATTTTGACAAGCAGGTTTTGCGTGATTATCTCGAAAGCAGCAATTGGAACAAGCAGCCTCCGCCGCCGGCATTGCCTCAAGCAGTTATAACTAAAACATTAGAAAAGTATAATTTCGCCTTGCAGTCAATCAAAAAATAAAAAAAATATAATCCCAACGGTGGTATGTTGAGGAATGGGTTTGCAAAAAAAAAATAATAGCGGTGTGAAAACCGCTATTGCTTTAAAAGTTGATGAGTAAGGAGAAGCGCATCGTGTTGGCGAGAGGATTGCTTTCCTCAATGGTCAAAATGTAGCCAAAATCTAATTGGAAGATTTTGTAACGCACACTTGCTCCAAGATTCCAGAATTGCCGTCCTCCAAGAGATGAAGGTTCTGTGAAATATCCTGCTCTAAAAGCGAAAACTTTTTCATACCAGTATTCTGCGCCGATAGAAAACTCGATGCCGGGGTTACTCCAAGCCGTGATTAAAGAAAGTGGCACTGGGTCGGAGCCGCCTGCAGAATCCCTTTTTACAAGCAGTTTTTGAAAATCAATAGCAACTTTCAAATCGTTAAATTCATCTTTATATGCAGTATATGCAACGCCAAATTTCAAATTTGTAGGCAATGGATCGGATTCACTGATGTAAGTAATTTTTGGTCCAACGTTTTGCAAGTTGAAACCGGCTGAAAAGTTATCTTTAAATATCCAAAGGTCTTTAGGTTTCCAAAGTAAACCTATATCTAAAGCACCTGAATTTCCAGCACCAGCTTCCTGGTCTTGCGTTGCAGGAGTTAAATTGGAACGGATATATTTCAATCCACCACCCAAACTCAAATCTTCTGATATTTCCATACCGTAGTAAGCGGCGAGCGCAAACTCGTTGGAATTAAATTTATTGAGAACCTGCCCGGTTGAAGTTGTTCTTTGAAATGAACCAAGATTCATAAACATAAAATTTACCGCCACAGTGCCGCCAAGGCTTTCTACATACTGAGCATAAGTAGCATTGCTATAATACAAATCCGCCTTAAATTGAGGCAGCCATGGCGAATAAGAAAGCGCCAACTGTTTATATGTTTCAGGCTCGTTAAATTCATCGCCGGGATTAGAAAAAGAAAGAAAACCAAGTCCAGCAGGATTCCAGTAGACGGCATTGGCATCGTCGGCAATGGCGACTCCGGTTTCTCCCATGCCGCTTGATCTTGCATCAGGTGCAATTCTAAGAAATGGCACAGAAGAACCACCGGCTTGCGAGAACAGCGGCACAGAATAAAAAACAGTTGTCATTAATATCGCAAAAATTATTTTTTTGCCTTTGGATTTCATCAAAATTCCTCCAATTTTCCTATTTACTTTTTAAATAATATTAATCAATATTTGTGTTGTATATAGCAAATTATGAAAAAAAAATCATAATTGTACTTGTTTATGCTCAACTTTAATCATGCTTTGAGCTTATTAGCAATGCTAATATAGGCATTTTTAATCGATATATTTATATTTTAATTTAGAATTGTGCCTAATATTCCAAATTTTTCATTCGTTGTTTTATTACCGTTAAACGAATATCTTATTCTGTAATAATAGCTTCCGCTGCTCATCAGCTGTCTGTTTGCAACAAGATTCAGCGGAATAGAATACATTGTATTTGTCAGTATTTGTATATTGCCGGCTTCCGGCAGCATTTGCACCTCGTTGCCGGCGGCATCAAAAATCGCAAGCTCGCAAACTACAGGCGGATTTATGTTGAATTTAATGATAATATTTTGCTCTTCACCTTGATTTGCCGGATTAGGATACAAGTCTACGCTTATTATTTGCTCATCGTTATCGCCCGGGATTGTGAAATAGGATTCAGCAATGGAATGGTTGTTAAAGACATCCCAAGCACGTATTTTGATTTTGTGCTGTCCCGGCTGCAAATCGGTCAATCGCTGGGTAACCGTTCCTGCGGTTGATTTTTCCAATGAGAAATTAAACCGGTGCGTCAAGTCAACAGGATTGGGATTGTCGTCAATCCACGCTTCTATCTTGTGTCCTATGCCAAGACCTGTGGCATTAATTCCGGTTTCATCTTCAAGCTGCACAAGAAGCATCGGCTTTTTGCTGACCAAATCGCCAGCGCGAAAATCCTTGCTGTCCAGATATATATCTATATCGGGTCCATTGCCGTCATTGGAAATCTGCGCTGATATGCCATCAATGAACAGCTTGTTGCATGAACCTTTGGCATATATGCTGTCCTCAGAAAAAGCATATAGATATAGCACTGCGTTCTTATCTGAAAAGCTGATATCTCCCGGTATAACAAATTCAGCAGAAAACATGCCATTTTTTACAGGGAATGCACTTTTGGTTAATGTTGCGCCATTTTGAACGAAAGTATGCGTATAATTGCCTTCGCCAATGATATTGGCATCAAAATTGGCTTCATTAAGAGTTATTATCACACTGCCATTGAAATTTTCCATTAAGCTGCCTGTTTTGCTATCGTTTATGCTGCCTTTTATATGCAATTTTGAAAGAGCCTGTGCCTTAATGGTATTTGTCTCTTCAGTTACAGGTTCGTCATTTATGCTCTCCAGCTTTACCAAAGAATTGGGATATACCAGCCGCAGGGTTGGATCGCCTAACAGCACATACATTTGTGCCTCTGCACTGGGTTCAGTGCTATAATAAATTCTTGACTTAGCCAGCATGCTGTTTTCGCCGATAGAGATATAGTTGCCCATTTCATCTCTATTGAACAGATTTCTAAATACTCCCATGAAAAAGATATTGTTTGACTGAATACTCGATACGCGTGTTGCAGTCAATGACGCTATAGCGCCCACTTTTGGCACTCTTACTATTTCTGTGCCTATGCAGTTGGTCGAGCCTGTCATATCAAATCTGCCTACTTCGCATGACGACGCCATAAAATAGAACAGCTTGTTATCATTGGTGAACATGTTTATAGTTTCGTCTCTATTGAACACCTGTTCATGTGTTAATAACCTCGGATTGCCATGACCTGTGAAAAATAGCACCGAGCCGCCGTTTACATTTGTTGCGGTTAGCAGTTCTTCGGTCGCTTTGGGCATACGCCTTGCTCCGGCACTTCTGACGACAGGATACGCCACACCGTATATCTTTGTTTTGTAAAAATCATCGGGAATGGTACTTGCAACGCTTTCCGCATCACCATGGTGGTAACTGCTTCCTTCAAATGCGCCTTCTTTCCACGGGTCATCTGCAAACAGCACTATATTGTTCCGCCAGTTGCTGTTATCGGAATGGTTCTCATAACTATTCAGCTTGGCAATATAATCTTCGCCCTGTTTGTTGCTTGCGATTGGTATTCTGCCTATGGCAATGTCAGGGAACAGGTCATCGCCATCGATGCAGGAATAGTGGTCATCGGTGGCAAAGCATGATTGCCCGTCGGAGAGCAGCACCTCTCTCCCAACCATTTCTATGAAATATGACACCTCATTGCCAGCAAGTATGTTGTCAATACTGCTGTATCTTTCATACGCTGGAATAAAATTGGTCGCTTTGTAGGATATACCTCTATAGTCAAAATGCCCTAATCCCCATAATACCACATATTCTGGAGCTATATTCCAATTGTTATAGCAGTACTGGACGTAATCCCTTATGGCAGTTAAATCGGTGCGGCTGTGGGAAAATTCATTATATATCTCTTCCAAAGTAACGACAATGGTGTTCAGATTGCTTTGTGCAGAGCGGTATTTGGCATATTTTTCTGCTGACTCTTTCAGCAGCTGGTTAGTGATAACAATAACATCGGCATTGTCATTTCTGCCTCTTAAATTGCTCAGTGTTATACTCTCTATGGCAGGCGTATTCATTTTGGAGGCTACAAAAAACCGCTTATATTTCTTGGTATAATCCGTATTGTCCGATTTGAATGTAAAGAAACTGCCTGTAGTTGCCTTATTGGTCAACAGCTTGGGATTGGACATATCCGTTACATCAAAGCCATATATCTCAGAAGTAAAGCCGTTAATGGTATATTCAGTTATACCGCTGTCAAGAGTGTCTGTGAAGAAGGTTATCTCATTATCTACAGGCACAAACGAACGGGGATAATGCACCTCGTAAAAATCAAAGTATGGTGTCGAGGTTGTAGAGGAATATTCAAAATTCAGAGTGCTCCTGTTATCCGAGCCGATGCCGCTTGACGGATAGCTGAAATACTGCTGCGACATCCTTGCATTCTCTGATGCTGCGGTAAGCTTGACATTGCCCAGCTTATCCTTATTTTGATATATGGTAAATGTTTGAGTAGTCGGCGATTTGTGAGCAAGCGATACAAAGTACAGTATGTCTTCCTTGTCGCGCACCAAATCGTGTAATATATCTACCTTTGAGCCTAATATTTGAGTGTCAAACCATATCCTGCCGCCACCGAATTGTTCCGACGGCATCAAATTATCCTTTTCGTGGTACAGTGATGCCATATAATAAACAGGCTTATACTGTGCTTCCGCTTCCGGATTGGGCATTGGCGCCGCCCGCTTTCCTTCGCTGCCGCCATAGGTTATAAGGTAATAATTGTTATTATCCATATCATTCAGATAGTGGGTAGGTGCTTTATAATTCGGCGACTTCCAGCGAACAAGCCCCGAAGGACCTGACGCATAGAATATAACGCTTTCCAGACTGCCGTCGGCATTGGTTTTAACAATAATGTCCTGCTCATTCATTAAATTTTTATTGCCATCAGTCACCCTTTCGCTCAGCGGCATACCGCTTGCACCAAATATCTTTACAGTGCCAATCTTGTCTTTAGGCACGTTGCATCCGGCCGCCGACAGCTCAGCAGCGGTTATTTTGTATATGCCTTCGCTCGGTATTTTGAGCCGCCACCATGAGCCATTGCTAAGGTCATTCAGGTTCTGGCTGTTCGATAGCAGCCTTTCAGCCGACCTGTCTATTCGCCAGCCTTTGGTTTCTGCATGGTTTATCGTTAATGGCAGGTCGCCTCTATCAGCCGTATAGCGCTTGATCATGCCCGGCTTGGCGTTGAAGCGCACAACCACATCTATCCTTTCGGGTATTGAAATATTGTGGTTGCCTGCATCATACACAGAAGCAGCCAGTATGATATGCGCAATATGCCTTGAAGCAGATACACCGGAGTAAGCCACTTTAATCCATTCCGAAGCCGTATGGTTTATGAATTTTTTTTCATTAATGATATATTGTTCCGAAGCTGTGTTGTCAAATATAGCGGTAGGAACCGGGGCAACAGTGCCCTGAAGCATATTTATGGATACAACCTCGTAACTCTCAATACTAAATGCGCTTGGCGATGGAACGGTTATAGCGATAGCTCTTTTGCTTTCTATCGGCGCTCCATAATTGGAAAAATCGAAATAGGTATTATTTATTTTAGGTAATATATATGTGTTGCCATCAATGCTAACCGTATCAATTCTATCAACATGCGGATAGTACGACAAGCTAATATAATCTGTGTCCGAGTGGTGGACTGTTATATCCGATTCGCTGCCGGCTGCATACATATTGCCCATGCCCGCAACGCACACCACCAGCATATATAGCACGATATGCAATGCGCCTGCTTTTATTTTTATTGACATTTTTTTACCTCGTAATTATATGTATTTAAACAAGATAATAAGGAAAGATACTATAAATTATTAGTGCTGTTAGGCTGATACTGTACAGTATTAAGAGCCTGCATAGCCAAAAATAACCATAATACAACTTTATATTATACGCAAATGTACGCAATAATTATTTATAGTATTAATTTTGAGTAGAAATGAATCCAAAAGCAACTTCTGATGAATGTAACTGATACAAATATAATAATAAAAAACTTCACTTCAAAAAAATATTTACACCATTAGCCGTTAATATTTCGGATAAATTGCCTTCAACCACGCTCTTTTATCCATAGGATTTTGGAAAATATCATCACTGTTAATACTTTCATGTTAGGAATTGGACACAGAAGTCAGGAAGCGCATTTGCAAGCTAACTAAAAATATATGGCATACATCAGGCAAGTAATATCCATAAACAATAATTATTTTGGTATGTTATTGCTATTAGCAAAAAAAATGTTAATTTTGTAAAAACTAACGTATAGTAAGTAGTAAAAAGTTAGAAGACAAATCAATGTCTATGTCGTTGGCTATCCAAATCGGAAATAAGGAATATAATGTAATTGGCGAGAACGAACAGCTGGTTCGCCAAGCTGCAGCAGTTTTGAATGATAAAATACAGGAAATTACAACTAAAGGTTCAAGTTCTGAGAATATTTCACATTTAACGAAAACTACATTAGCGGCGTTAAATATTGCAGAAAATGAATTAAAATTAATAAACGATTGGAAGAATGCAACTGATGATATTGTCAATGAAATACAGAAGATAGCTGAATTTATAGAAACAAATATAAATAATCCTCATTTTTAGTAGTTTGATATATGCCGCATTTGCTATATCCCACAAACTAAAGAACTATAAGTATTATCTCTTGGGAGTTTATCCGTTGTTCTTCAAAAACAGGCCTCATCCGAAAGGAGAACGTCAGTTCCAGTGGAAGTTTGCGATTGGCAGGAGATTCCCACCGTGTAGGAAGGTTCTATTAGCCTTTTGTGATTTATGCCCTAATAAGCATACAATCCAAATTGTAGCGGGTGCGGTTTTTTTTTTTCTTCTAATTTTCTCACTATCGCTATTATCACATCTAAATTTTTAATTAATTTATAAAACCTATATTGTAGAGGACCCCCAATGGATGCTGTAAGTATTATTACAACAATTGCAGGCCTTCTTATTGGTTTTCTTATTTCATATTATTTGGGTAGCAAAGTTGCTGCCAGTAAGCTGAAGGAAATAGAAGCAAGAGCTAAAAGCATCATTGACGATGCAGAAAAAACTGCAAATACAACCAAAAAAGAAAAACTGCTTGAAGTAAAAGAAGAATGGTCAAAAAAGAAAATTGAATTTGAAACAGAAGTACAAACAAGAAAATCGAAGCTGCATCAACTTGAAAAACAATTAAAACAAAAAGAAGATATTGTTAATCAGAAAGGCGATGGATTTGCAAAAAAAGAGAAGGTACTTATTGAATTTGAAAGCGAACTCAAGAAAAAAGAACTTAAAACTAGAGAAAGAGAGAATGAGCTTGAAAAGGTAATCAAAACGCAAAAAAACAAGCTGGAGAAACTGTCTGGATTGTCAAAAGAAGAAGCAAAAAAACAATTATTGGAATCTTTGACTAATGAAGCAAAGATCGAAGCTGCAAAAACGATAAACCAAATTTGTGAAGATGCAAGGCTAAAAGCCAATAAGGAAGCCCAAAATATCATACTGAACGCCATTCAGCGGCTATCGACGGAGCATTGTATCGAGAATACCGTTTCTGTTGTGAACCTTGATAATGATGAGATGAAAGGACGTATTATTGGTCGTGAAGGGCGTAATATTCGCGCCTTTGAAGCTGCAACAGGCGTTGATTTGATTATTGATGATACGCCCGAAGCCGTTGTCATTTCCGGCTACGATCCATTCCGCCGCGAAGTTGCGAGAAAAGCACTGGAAAAACTTATGCTTGATGGTCGCATTCACCCAACGCGCATTGAAGAGTTAGTTGAAAAAACTCGCAAGGAACTGGATGAAGAAATGCTCAAAGAAGGCGAAAATATTACGCTTGAGCTTGGAGTTCACAATATTCATCCCGAGCTTGTCAAATATATTGGTAGAATGAAGTTTCGTACAAGTTACGGGCAAAATCTCTTAAGTCATTCTATTGAAGTAGCTTATCTTGCGGGAATAATGGCTGCTGAATTGAGATTAGACCAAAAACTTGCCAAGCGCTCTGCATTGCTGCACGACATAGGCAAATGCGTTGATAAGGAATTGGAAGGCACTCACGCAACGCTTGGCGCCGATTTAGCCAAAAAATACAAGGAAAACCACATCGTTTGCAATGCCATTGGAGCGCACCATGGCGATATTGAGCCCGAAAGTCCTTATGCTGTTATTGTGCAGGCGGCGGACTCCATAAGTGGTTCTCGACCGGGTGCAAGGCGGGAATCAATCGAAAACTATGTAAAGCGGTTGGAAAAATTGGAAGAAATCAGCAACAGTTTTGACGGAGTGGGAAAAACTTTTGCGATACAGGCTGGACGCGAAATTCGAGTTATAGTGGAACCTGAAAAGCTTGACGACATTCAAACTGATATTCTTGCAAGCGATATTGCTAAAAAAATTGAAGCGGAAATGGAATATCCCGGTCAAATCAAAGTAACCGTCATACGCGAGCGCCGCAGTGTTTCCGTTGCCAAGTAAGATTTTATTATACCACGAATTACAAATAGCTCATACCGCACTTATGGGCTATTTTTTTATTTTCAAGAATTTATGAACTTTTATTCAGAAATTGGAGCTTTATTGCATCATACTTTAGTGTATAATGCAATTGGTGGAGTTGCTACACGCAAGCAAGCACAAAAAAAAGACGCGATAATTGCATTGCGTCTCTATGATTTTTTGCATATAATAAAATTTATTCTTTTGCCTGTGAGCACTATTTATTAATATTCATTAATTCTTCTACGTATCTTAATTGCTCTGGGGTGTTAATGCCCTGAATTTCTTCAAACTTAGCTCCAATACTCGCAACAACCTTTTGGTTCTTCAATTTGCCAATAGTGATAATATCGGTTAAATAATATTCATTTTGGCTGTTGTCATTGTTTACATTTGGCAGCAAATCAAAAAGCAAATTTGCCGGCAAGTAATATATGCCGCTATTTATTTCATTGATTTTTTTCACAGATTCGTCAGCATCTTTCTCTTCAATAATTGCTGCAAAATCGCCATCTATATTTCGAACTATTCTGCCGTAACCTGTTGGATTATAAGCAATAGAAGAGAGTACGGAAATGTTTGTATCAATGTTGTCATGACAGGTTATAAATTTTTCAAGAGTGGCACTTTTCAGCAAAGGTACGTCGCCCGACAAAATCAAAATATTGCCCGCATAGCCTGCAAATGCGGGTGCGGCACATTTGACGGCATGCCCTGTACCTGATTGCTGTTCCTGCACAATAAACTCTATGTTTTTGCCCGCAAAATCACTTTTTATATAATCAATTAGCAATTCACGCTTATGCCCAACTATGACTGTAATTTTATCTGGATTCAATTCCAATGCCGAGCTAAGTACATAATAAATAATAGGTTTGCCATGCAATTCAGCTAAAACTTTTGGAATATCCGGATTTTCCATCCTTTTGCCAAGTCCGGCAGCAAGAACGATAATTGAGAACATTATTCAACCCTGTTTGTTATTTTTTTTATATGATTATGTTCGTTTACTATGACAATTTGCGGACTAAAATCCTCCAGCTCATTTTCATGCAGATGACAAAATGTCATAATGATAACTCTGTCTCCGACTACAGCTTTGCGTGCAGCTGCGCCATTTAGGCATATAATTCCGCTTCCACGTTCACCAGGAATAACATACGTTTCAAACCGCTCGCCATTATCTATATTTACAACAGCAACTTTTTCCAGCTCCAAAATGCTGGCTGCCTCCATCAAATCCCTGTCAACAGTCAAACTGCCTTCATAATGCAATTCCGCCTGCGTAATCGTTGCTCTGTGTATTTTCGATTTTAAAAATATTCTTTCCATTGTTTATGAATTTTTATTCATTATTGTGAAATAATTTATACAAAGATATGAAAAAAATACAAAAAAATTCATAATTGCTGTTGCTATACGTAGAGCTTTTCAAATAATGAGCGGATGGCTTTTGATTCGCGAATAATGTCCAGCGTCAATTCGGCATGCCCTTTTGTATAGCCATTGCCGACAATCATAGTTACATCGCTGCCAACGCCTTCTGCACCCAGAGCAGCCTTGGAAAAGCTGGTTGCCATCGAAAAAAAATACACAATGCCAGTGTTTTTGGTGCATAGAATCGACGTCATTTCGGTATTCGGCACATTCACATTATTGATGGTTATATCGCAGCCTTCCTTGCCGGCAATCGCCGTAACCTTCTCATAAACGTCAATGACACTGGTCGCATCGGCGACAATCACATGTGTTGCTAAATTCATATCAATAATGCGCTGCGCATTTTCTTTGGAATATTCGACAACAATCACTTTGCCGTCAGGTCCCGCATTCTTCATTGCCTGATAGCAGCAAAGCACACCCGATTTGCCGCCGCCGCCTATCAGGCAAACGCTATGACCGGATTTTACCAGCTTGTTCACCTGTGCCGGCGCACCAGCCACATCCAGCGCTGCCAATGCTAATTTTTCAGGAATATCGCCGGGAAGCACGGCATATAAGCCGCTCTCAAACAGAATAGCCTGCGCTTCAACATCCACTTGGTCGCTGTCAGGGTTCAAATGCTTTATCTTGCTTATTTTTAATGGAGTTAATGACAAAGATACCAGTGTTGCAATTAAATCGCCCACCTTAATGCTTTTGTCTGGAAAGCGCTCGCCTATTGCCGCAACACGACCGACAAGCATTCCTCCTGAGCCTGTAACAGGATTCTGCATCTTGCCGCGTTCGGCGACAATGCCCAGTATCATGTCTTTCATCTTCTGCGCATCATTGCCGCACGCCTGCCGAATCTGCGTATAGCTTGCCGAGTCTATGTTTAAAGTATTAACATTTATTAATAATTCATTATCATATATTGCCATATCATTATCCAGCTTTAGCGCTGGCTGCGGCAATGTGCCTTTTGGCTCAAGCACACGATGTGTGCCATATTTCGTTCCATGTCTCATAATCATTTTACATCTCAATTATTAAAATTAATTCATAAATGGGTTTTATGCGAAGCCGCTATCAAACTTCAGTTTAATATGCAATACCCCAAAAACACCCCGCTGCTTCGCAGCACCCCTCTACAAGAGGGGAATTATGTAACTGCCAATATCTACATAATGTTACACATTCCCCTCTTCCATGAAGGGGTAGTTATGAATAAATATTTACCTTTAAGTCCCCTTTAGGGGATTTAGGGGTAATACATCAATACCGCACCCAGCATGTCTTCCCAAGCTCCCTGAGCTCGTCGAAGGGGAATATTATCTGAATCAAGATGCTCAGGATTTTAGGATTTACTTGATTCTTTTCCTGAAAATCTTTTAATCCGCTAAATCATGATTCTGAATATATTTTCGCTGCAATGCCAGTTGGATTTATGAATAAATATTTACCTTTAAGTCCACTTTATGGGATTTAGGGGTAATACATCAATACCTCACCAACTTCGCCACATGCCAGTTAGATTTATGAAAATATTTTAATAAATATACACCAACCGGCAAGCCGTTCAAGTCTATTATATCAACACCCCCGCCATGTTGTGTGGCAAGAAGGAAAACAGGATAAATTCCTGCCTATTTTCTCAATGTAGTGTAAATTAGTGTTAATGTACCAACGATACCTCCTATCATACCTACAATCGCTGCCCATTTCTGGATTTGGACTGTCGGCGGAACATCAGGTGGACGAGGCACATATATTTCATCGCCATCATTCACATAAATATTTTTGTTGAAACCGTCTTCCCATACACGCGAATTGCCTCGAATAATGCGGGAACGCTTCTTTTCTGCGCCGGTTGCATATCCTCCAGCTTTGGCAATATACCACTCCATTGACTTGCCTTCAGCATAATCAACGTAGCCCGGCTTATTGACCTGCCCCCAAACATATATGCGCTTCGGATTTTTGCCTACATGTATAACGTCGCCGTCTTGCAGGTACACGTTGTCATCATCGGAATTGTTATTGAATGCCGCATCGAAATCACAGGAAACAGCCGGACGCTTTAAATCAATATCCATCATGAACCGGGCGGTATCCTCCATCGTCAGGTCGCTTCGCTGGAAGTATTCGGTATATAGCCGCTTAGGAGCAATACGGTCATCTGACATATTATCGCGCCTGCCGATATATGACAGCGGAAGATATGCTTTGCTTGTTAAACCGCCAGCCATTTTTACCGCATCCTTGAGGCGTGTTTTGCCAACGGTTATGGGATATACGCTTGGGTTATTCACCTCGCCCGATACCGATACCATGCCAGTATTGGCAGAATCAATCTCTATCTTAGCTCTAACTATAATAATATTGCCAGCTTTCAGTTCAATATCAGATGACAGGAGGTTGCACAGGCTATCGACGGTGAGTTGTATAGCATTATGGGTCTCATCATACAGGTATACGGCATTAATATCGGCACTCTCAGTAAAGCCAGCCGCAAGTTTAAGCAGATGCGATGCCATATCTCCCTTCTTGTAAGTAACCGTAGCAGGGCGTATTACCTCGCCGACAATAGATACAGTCGGGTAATAAGATGGTTCGAACGGCACAAATATCTCATCGCCTTCGCATATAAACGGGTCAAAGGCATGATTGCCTGTTGCCAGTGCCCGCTCGATATCGGCAATAAGGGCTGTACCTGATTTCCTTATAACTCTGATATTTCTCGTAGAATATGAAGAATTGAATGAAACGCCTGTTTCAGAAAAGATACGCTCCCGCTCTTTTCTCGACTCCTGCAAACGCATGATAGCAGCCTGTTCCTCAGTAGTAGTCGTTGTAACCGACTGTATCTGGTTGGCTATTTTCAATACGGTAGACACCGAATACGAAGCTGGCAGGGTGTATGTGCCGGGTGCAACGACATTGCCGCTTACGGTAACAAACACATTGCGCGGACGCGACAGGGACACCGAAACGGTATGTTTGGTATTGCCGCTGTTGCGCTCTTTCAAAATGTTAGCTAATGTATCGCGTATCTGTTTCAGTGTTAATCCATTGATATTAACCTCGCCAAATCGAGGCGATACTATTGTATTTTCGGCAGTTACAACCGTCGGCGTCGGCACGCTTTCAAAAGGCAATATCTGTATTGCAAGGACATCATTGGGACCGACATAGTAGTTATTGGCATCTATCACATTGCCTACAGGGAACGCATCCTTAGTATCAGTTGACAGCATTTTCTCAGAATTTTTTTTCATCTGCTCCATATTATCCAGCATTGGAAAATTATTCGAGCTCTGAGCAAAGAGGCTGATAGCAGTAGCGAGTGCAAAAAAAAGAGAAAGCAAATACAGTTTGTATAATCTCATATATTTATGAATATTTTTTAATAATTCAGTTGAGTTGTATTAAATTAGCGGAAACTAATCGGTGGTATTTTCTAATTTGACAAGCAGCTTAATTCCATCAATATCAATCACTTGCACCTTTGTGCCTGTATCGAAAATGGCATTATTCACTGAGCGAGCCGCCCAATCCTGCGAATTAACAAGCACTCTTCCTGTGCTAATATCATTGTTGATAGTTTCGGTTACAACGCCTGCGCTTCCGATAAGCCTTTCAATACTTGAAGTTACAGTATTTCCGGGCGAATTTTTGATAAAATATTTTTTGAATATGGTTCGAGACATCAGGGTCAATGCCAGCGAAATCACACAGAAAATGACGGCTTGCAATGTCATACTATCCAAGCCCAGATAAGCTAAAAATGCCACAATAATCGCTGCCACTCCGAACCAAATTATAACAAATCCGGGAGTTATAATTTCCAACACTGCCAGCAGCAAGCCGGCAATCAGCCAATATAAAGCATTCATGACACCACAACTATTAGTTATCAAAATTATCAATATGCAAATATACAAAAAAAGAGAGATAATATCGTCCGCCCGTTCGATACTTTTCTTTTTAAAAGAAATAATACATTCTTATAATTATTAATTGCATTGTAATAAAAATGTGTTATGTTAATATAAGTTTATTACTACTACAAAACAATACGGAGGTCTTATGAAGACAACAAAAATTTTGAAATGGCTGCCGATGCTGGCGGTTATGTTTGGAATATGCTTTGCGGTTGCAGGATGTACGGAAGACGATGGAGGAAATGAGCAAAGCAAAGAAATTTATCCACAAGAGATTCATTACACTGAACATACATATACAGAAACTGAACTCAAAGAATGTGTAAATATTACATTGGAGTATGGTGAAGAAAAAAAAATCATTATAAACTCACAGGAAGAATTAGAAAACATCTTTTGTGAGGCGAACATGCCTTTTATTGATTTTACTAAATCTACGTTGCTTATTTATGCTTTCAAAACTGGTTCTGCTTTGGAAAAAGCAGATAAAAAAATAACCAATTTGAGTAAAAATGAATATGAGTGTAAAATTAAAGCATTACAATACAGCCCTTACTCTGCAGTATCTCTTTACTGTTTTGTCGCAGTAGTGGATAAAATTCCAACAGATGCAACAGTAGTTTTTTTATTTGATGAAAATATTAATTAATGGAGAAAAATGAATAATTATTCATAAATCTATTTTTGCCTTTGACGGATTTCAAAAAAAAATAAAAATAATGCTTGCATATATAAAAAATGCGTTGTAGTTTTGCGTTTACATAGATAGCAATATCACCGTAACTGTCAAGAAAAACATGAAATATTTACTTTTTTTACTTATTACTTTTACTTATACTGTTTTTGCTCAAAATATACAAGACAAATTAACTATAATTGACAAAACGAAACTTCCATTTGAGTTTGTTTTTGACGAGGATTATACACGTGATTTGCTAATCAATAGTTTAAATGATAACGTTTATATTATACCCAGAGACCAAGATATAACTGCTGATACTACGTTATATATATTTAACTATTCCATGTCACAAAAAAAATGGGATTCATTACTTATCCAATTTCCTCCAAATCATTTTGTCAGTTTTAGTAATTATTCAATGATAGCATTTGCAATTTCTAATAAATATTTAGTTGTGGAAGGTAGAGACAGGATGCTTGTATTTGAAAAGAAGAATGAAAAATATTTATTTAATTATGCAATAATATCGACTGATATTTACGGAATTGAGCATAATGATGATTTCTGCTTTGATGGCTTGAAAATCTATAGCGATATAATTTATGGGTGCAAATCGTCAACTACACATCCAGGTGGTTTTGATGGCTATAGTTCTTTCGCCAAAGCAGCAGCAGATAGCCAACTTGTTTCAACGGCAATATTCAAATATGATTTAAAAAATCGGAAATTAGGCAAATTCACACTTGTTTACCCAGAACCAATTGGTGCCGGGTTTTTAAATTTTGTACCAAGAAATATTATTGATTGCAATGGTAAGTATTTTATAATTAGTGACGTTACAAAAAATAATATTTATTTATATGATACCGATTGGAATTTATTAGATAAGTATTCGCCAAATCACAAAAATTGGGTTTATGATAAAAATTTACCTGATGTAAAAACGGTTAAAGCCGCTTATATGGATCATGCTAAATCTTCTATTGGGCTTATGAATCCATTCACTCATACAACAAGTCTAATTCACAATGTCTATTTTCAAAATGACAGCACAATTCTCGTGAGCTGGTCAGTTCCAACAGGCAATAAAGAAAATAAATACAAATACTACTATGATACATATAAAATTATTGATGGAAAATTAAAATTGGTTAGCACATTAAGTGATTCCCAAATAGATAAAAATTCCAATATAACATTTGAAAAAGCTGGTGTTGCAGCTATCAAATTAGAACAGGCGTATTTTGTATTTAATGATTATATTTTTACAATATCCAATGATGTTCCATTTGATATATTTTCCAAAGAGATACAGAAGATGTCATTGAAAGAATACTATAAAAAATTAGATGATTATTTTATAGAAAACGACACAAAATCCTGCATTTTGCTATATAAATTCAAAAAATAGAAAATTATGAAATATTTCTTATTATTTGCTGTAATATTCTTATTTAATAATGACTTATATTCAGAAGAATTTAAAGCTGTAACAATAAGAAAAGACACTGTCAATTTGATGCCAACCAACAAAAATGAAAATTTGTTCATAATTACTTACTCTAACAACTATTCCTGTTTTGACTGTTTCAAGTATATTGCAAAAGTATTAGATTCGCTTAATGAAAAATATATTTTCTTAGTTAAGTGCAGCAATACCTCGCAGATACGCAGATCTGCAATTGGCAATATCAAGCAAATAAAAAAAGATGTAGCAGTATATTTTGATATCTATGATAATACGCATGATGGTATTTTCGAGCAATACAAAATAGAAAACGATGTTCCTGCCGTATTTTATTTAAAAAACAATAAGATAGGTTATATCAGCTACAGAACATTTTCAAAAACCGACTGGCAATACGAACAACTTCTAAAGGTAATTAAAGGTATTAGAGAAAATAATTTTACTGAATAATATAATGCACTGTTATTTCCTGATAGATACCAAAAATTATTAAAATTTATTCATAAATATCTTTGGCTTATGCCTGCAGTATATCTCATCGCAAAAAAAAAGCTTCGTTATTTAGCATATATTCATTAATTTAGTATTATTTCATATTGTATATTGCAGGCTAAACGTAATGGCAAAAGAAACTAAAAAGTCAACAGCAACCCAAACTGAAAGTTCCAAACTATCATCATTAATACCTGAAAAATATAAAGATACGGCAATAATACTCGTGCTGGCATTGCTTATATTTATATTCTTTCATGAAGCTATTTTTGGCGGCAGCTTCTGGAATGCAAGCGATAATATCAACCCCGCCAGCTTCATAACATACCGAGAAGAGGCAAAGGAATTTCCGCTATGGCAGCCATATATATTCAGCGGTATGCCGGGCATGGCGGCGATGATGGAAGCGGCTACCCGATATTGGGACATCACCACATACATGGTTTATGGCGTAGCAAAGGTGGTCAAATCTCTATTCGACAGCGACGCCGCACGCATGGCATTCTGGTATGCAGTGCTTGCAGCTGGCATGTACATACTCATGCGAGTACACAGGCACGACAGGCTTATAGCGCTGTACACTGCCATTGCAACAATATTTTCAACAGGAATACTGATATGGATAATGATAGGCCATAACAGCAAGCCGCTGACATTTATGATGCTGCCATATATATTCATCATGATAGAGAGGCTGAAGCAGAGGATGTCGCTGCTGAATATCGCCCTGATGGTGCTGGTTATGCACATAATGCTTGAAGGCGGGCATGTGCAGATGATGTTCTATACGGGCTGTGCTGTCGGCATATACCTGCTGCTTGACATAATATCAAGCGTTATGAAAAAGACCAATCTTCCCAATGTATTGCGGGCGGTTGGCGTGCTGGCAATTGCGGCTGGCATTGCATTTTCCATGTCTGCCGATAAGTACCTGTCCGTTCTGGAGTATACGCCGTATTCAACACGCGGTACTGCGCCTATTACCCAAAAACAGGGCGAAGGTAAAGGCGAAGAAGGCAAGGACTACGAATATGCAACCATGTGGTCATTTAGTCCCGACGAGATGATAGACTTTTTTGTGCCCAATTACCATGGTTTTGGCAAGGTGCCATACAAAGGTACGCTCACTGGCGGCAAAGAGACCCGACTCATGACCTATTGGGGACAAAAGCCGTTTGAGGATGCCGCTCCATATATGGGCGCCATAGTTATGTTCCTTGCCATGTTTGGCATGCTTAAGTATTTTAAAAAAGATGTATTTGTGCGGGCTATGACCATAACGGCGTTTTTTGCGCTGCTGCTGTCTTTCGGTTATACATTCCCCATGCTGTACGACCTGTTCTTCTACCACTTCCCGAAATTTGCCAGCTTCCGCGCCCCGAGCATGGCATTGGCGCTTATGCACGTAACTATACCTGTTCTCGCAGGTTATGGCATAGCAGGATTAGTGAAGCTGCGCGAAGAATATAGCGGCTATAAGTCCTTGAGCAAGGAATATAAAATGCCTTTAACCATGTTTTATGCAGCAATAGCCGTGTTTATAGTCAGCGGAATAATATTTGCCGGAATTTTCGAGCAGTCGTATACGCAGGATGTTATGAATGCCAAAAGCCTGCAAGGCTATGGAAAACAGGTGGTTGCAACGCTATCGGCTTTTATATGGGAAAATGCAGTATCCGATTGGACGGCAATAGGCATTATATGTGCCATTGGCGGGCTGCTTGTATTTGCATTTACCAGCCGTAAAATCAGCTTTATGCCATTCATTGGAGCAATGCTGGTGCTGCTGATTATTGATTTGTGGCGTGTGGGCTACCGCCCCATGGATGTGGTAGACAAGCAGGCAGAGAAAGAGCCGTTTCCCAAAACCGATGTGATAAATTTTGTGCTTCAGGATAAAGAGGCAAGTGGCGAGCGGTTTAGAATATGCGATCTGGCTAATTCGACCACTAATTCGGATGCTTATTTTTTGATAGAAAATATCAACGGCTATCATCCTGCAAAACTAAGGATATATCAGGATATGCTTGATGTGTGCTGCGAAGGCTCTACATCCAATGTTACAAGCCCATTTTTGTGGAATATGCTAAATACCAAATATATCATCAGTTCGCAGGATTTGGGCAGTCAGCCGCTATTCCGCTCACAGCAGACAGGATCATTTGTATACTACAATTCATCATATTGCAAAAGAGCGTATTTCGTTGATTCTGTGCAGGTTGCAGAGCCTATGGAGATATTGAATCATCTGAAAGCCGGCGATTTTAATCCCAAAACACTGGCATACCTCGAAAAGCCATTGGGCAGCGATATAGTTCCAAGCGGTACTTTTGATGCAGAAATGCTTGCCTTGCGCATCAGGCAGGACAGCATAATGCAAACGATTAACCCCGATTTGGTTGATAATCAGGCGCGGGCGAGTTTAGAGGAAGCGAAGGATAAGTTCGTGCCAAAGGCGGAAATTGCCGAATATGAGAATGAATATATTAAAATAAATTCAGAAACACATGCGCAGCACTTGCTGGT
>JAVBOP010000103.1:0-17919 GCA_031550405.1 Kapaibacterium sp. (SeqCode) | reverse complement strand
TTTGCTATGCGGTGGCGTAGATAAAATCGAAGCGCAACATGGGCGAGGCAAGCTTACCGCTCGGGAAAGACTTCAGCTGTTGTTCGACAACGGTTATTATGATGAATTTAATAAATTTGTAGAAAACTCAGGCAGAAAAATTTCATCTGTTGCTGGCAATAAAATGCCCGGCGATGGTATGGTTACTGCTGTTGGTCCGGTTAATGGACGCTTGGCTTATGCCGCTTCTCAGGATTTCACAGTTATGGGCGGCAGTTTAGGCGAAATGCACGCTTGGAAAATGGTTGAAGCTATGCTTAAATCACTAAAAAATGGCATTCCATTCATTGCTATTAATGATAGCGGCGGTGCGAGAATTCAAGAAGCTATTTTCTCATTACGTGGATACGGCGAAGTTTTCTATCAAAATACAGCTCTTTCAGGCGTTGTGCCTCAAATTTCTATCATATCAGGTCCTTGTGCAGGCGGTGCAGCGTATTCGCCGGCTCTTATGGACTTTATTATAATGGTTAAAGGTACAGGCAAGTTATTCATTACTGGTCCTGCTGTTATTAAAGAAGTTACTGGCGAAGTTATTACTGATGAAGAGCTTGGTGGGGCTATGGCTCATGCCTTGAACAGCGGTAATATTCACTTTGTGGCAGAAAATGATCATCATGCCGTTGAACTGACTAAACAATTATTAAGCTATTTGCCCCAAAATAATACTGAAGCACCGCCACGCGTTGGTGATGGAAGTATTCAAATTATCGAATATCCTGATTTAAATACAATTATTCCTGATGATCCTCGCGAAGCGTATAACATGTTTGATGTCATTAATCGCATTGCTGATCCGGGTTCGGTTCTTGAAGTTAAAGCATTTTGGGCAAAAAATATGCTTACCTGTTTTGCTCGTATAAATGGTCAATCAATAGGTATTATAGCTAATCAGCCTAACTTTAAAGCTGGATGTTTGGATATTGATGCTTCGGATAAATCTGCTGAATTTATTCGTTTCTGTAACGCTTTCAATATCCCGTTGCTTACACTTGTTGATGTTCCGGGCTTTTTACCGGGTGTTCAACAGGAATTTGGCGGCATTATTCGTCATGGCGCTAAGATGTTGTTTGCTTATTCTGCTGCAACCGTTCCAAAGATTACCGTTGTAGTTCGTAAGGCTTATGGTGGTGCATATTTAGCTATGTGTGCAAAAAGTCTTGGTGCAGATAGAACTGCTGCTTGGCCTACAGCCGAAATCGCTGTTATGGGTGCAGAAGGTGCTGTATCTGTATTATATGGCAAGGAAGTAAAGGCTGCTGCTGATCCAAAAGCTAAACGTGCTGAATTGATTAAAGAATATCAAGACCGTTGGCAATCGCCATATCCAGCAGCAGAATTTGGACTTGTTGATGCTGTTATTGAACCAGTTAAAACACGCGAATATATTTCTGTTTGCTTGGAAACATTAAAAAATAAACGCGAATTAAGACCTGAAAAGAAACACGGCTTAATTCCAATGTAAGGAGTAAAATTATGGAAAATACATTCGGAAATGCACTAACTATCTCTGTGGTGGGCTTTGGGCTTGTATTTACATGCCTTGCGTTTTTTGCTATAATGATTGCTTTCTTGAATAGCACTGACAGGAGAATAACTGCATATAAAAAGAAAAAGGCTGAAATGCTGAGCAGCGTTCCAAAGACAATAACAGGCGATGATATTGATGAAGAAATAGTGCCAGTTATAGTTGCGGCGGCTTATTCTGCTTTTGGCAAGCAAATAGTGGTTCGGAAAATTACTTTTGCCAATGCAACGAACAGCGAGTCGGATTGGTCGCGCATATCAAGAGCATCTTCAGTATCTACTCATAATATAAGAAGAAGAGGATAATATGACAAAAGAAGAAATAATATTGGAAGCTATCAGAAAACTCGACGAAAAAGTCGATAATATAGCTTCACAGGTAAAAGCAGCCAATGATAGCAGATTGGACAGCGAAACGGTTGCCATACTTACTGCTGCTGCTTATAATACATTTGGACAACCTGTTGCTGTTCGCAGTATAAAGCTGACGAATGACGGTAATAACAAAAGCAATCGCTACGGCAGATTGAATGTTGTAGCACAAAATCGATTATAAAAATTAAAAATTATTAATAATATTCAAAGACTATGTTTTATGAAAAAACTTAAAATAACCCTTAACGGTAAAAGCTACGAAGTGGACGTAGAAATTTTGAAAGATGATGATACTGCTACAATGCCGTATCAACCATATCCAGCTGCTCCTATGGGCGCATACCCTGCACCGGCTCCGGCTGCTGCACCAGCAGCAGCTGCTGCCAAACCCGCTCCGGCGGCTGGCGGAAGCAATGCTTTAACAGCTCCTATGAATGGTGTTGTAATTGAAGTGCCTGTAAAAGCAGGAGATACAGTAAAGGCAGGACAAGTTGTTGTTATTCTTGAAGCTATGAAGATGAAAACTAATATATCTTCGGCGGTGGATGGCAAAATAGCTGCTGTGAATGTATCGCCTAATGATTCTGTAGAAACAGGTCAAGTTCTTGTAACCTATGCTTAAATTATAATAGCATTTAGTAAATCTCACTAAAGTTCAATTTTAGTGAGATTTTTTATTTATGAAGCGAAAATATTCTATTTACAATTCACGTTATCTCAAAAATTAATAGCTGTATTTAAGCAAATAATGAAAAAATATGCAAACTCTCGTGAATATTTAGGTACCGAAGCTATCCCTAAATTGCTGAAAGAATTCTCCATACCCGCAGTGGTCGGGCTGATAATCAACGGCATGTATAATGTCGTTGATCGAATTTTTGTGGGACAGGGAGTTGGTGTGCTCGGCATTGCAGGAATGACAGTTGGATTTCCTGTTATTATAATTTCATTAGCCTTGTCTTTGCTCATTAGCGTCGGGGCGAATGTTACTTTTGGAATAAAATTAGGTCAAAGAAAATATGACGAAGCAGAGGAAATTTTAGGCAATGCCTTTATATTAATGGTGCTTGCATCATTAATTTTTACTGTTGCAGGATTAATTTTTCTTCATCCAATACTCATTGCATTTGGTACAAGCCTCGAGGTCTTGCCTTATGCTGACGATTATATGAGTATAATTTTAGCTGGAAATATTTTTTCGACTTTGGCTTTGGGAATGAACAGTTTTATGCGGTCGGCGGGAGCACCTCATAAGGCTATGGCGACTCAAATACTTGGCGCTATTGTGAATGCTGTATTAGCTCCAATTTTTATTTTTCATTTTGGCATGGGAATGAAAGGTGCAGGCTGGGCGACTATTATCG
Source organism: Kapaibacterium sp. (SeqCode) (assembly GCA_031550405.1). Classification (GTDB taxonomy): domain Bacteria; phylum Bacteroidota; class Ignavibacteria; order Kapaibacteriales; family UBA2268; genus JAVBOP01. The sequence continues at coordinate 14,614 of JAVBOP010000103.1, read as the reverse complement.
CTCAAGCGTCGTCGACTATCTGGGTGCTTTTATATTTTTTGAATAAAAAGAATCCATATCGTATTCGCGTCCAATATTTTAAAATTAAGAAGCATATACTTGTTTCTATCTGCAAGCTTGGTATGAGTCCATTTGCAATGCAAGTTTGTTCGAGCTTGGTAAACGTGATAATTATCAAGAGCTTAGGACATTATGGCGGCGACATTGCAATCTCTGTTATCGGCTTATTGATTAGCATTAATACTGTTGTAGTTTTCCCTGTGATGGGCATAAGCCAGGGCATGCAGCCGATAGTAAGCTATAATTACGGTGCAAAAAATTTAATAAGAATATTAAAAACATATAAATATTCCATAATCGTTTCCACAATATATGTTTCGATTGGATTTCTAATTTTGCAAATATTCCCGACACAAGTGATTTCCATATTCAACAGCGACGACCAAGCGCTGGTATCACTTGGTACGCACACGTTGAGAATATTTTCCATTTTTTTTCCGACGGTCGGTTTTCAAATAATAACATCTATCTTTTTTCAAGCGACCAATCGTCCTAAGCAGTCGATTATATTGAGCTTATCGCGGCAATTAATATTTTTATTGCCTTTGATTTTAATATTGCCTGCGTTCTTCGATTTTGACGGAATTATTTATTCATTTCCAACTGCAGACCTATTATCAACCATTTTAACCTTAATTCTGATTTTCAAGGAAATGAAGATATATAAATCCCAGCTAAATAAATATATTAAACTGTCATTATGAAAAATTATTCATAATATTGTATTCCTATTTGTATTAGCAAATGGTATACCTATAGCTGTAAAAAAACTAAAAAAAAGCCGAAACGCTGATGCAGTTCGGCTTAATATTTGATTAATCGCCATATAAGCAGATTATTTCAATTTCATCTCGACTCTTCGATTGATTGCGCGTATTTCATCTGTGGAACCTTCCTGCAAAGGTCTTTCCATGCCATAGCCGGCAGTTGTAATTCGATTAGCTTCAACACCGCCTTTGACAACGTAGGCTTTTACTGTATTTGCCCGTTCGAGCGATAAAGTTTTGTTATAAGAAGGATCGCCTAAATTATCAGTATGTCCTTCAAATGCTACACTTACAGATGGATGAGCTAACATAAAATCTACTACTCTATCTAATTCATGCGTAGATTCTTCAGTTAAGGTTGATGAATTGTAATCAAAATTAATTAAAAGCCTTGTGCCAGTTTTTGACAGTAATAAATCTTTTTTTATCTCTTTGCCAACTTCATTTGCCGCCACATTGAAGCGCTCGCTTGTGAATAAATATCCGGGAGCGGTGGCTGTTAGAGAGTATGAATTGCCTTGTTGCAACACAACGTAAAAATCATTTTCCATGTCATCAATGCCAACATCCATAACCTTCTTTCTGGAGGTCAAGTCAAACATTGTTACTTTAGCATTTTTCACTATTTCTTTTGTCTCAATATCAAGCACTTTTCCTGTAACAAAGACTACATCATTTGGCTTGTTAGGATTGGGTTCAATGGTATAGATGTCGAGATTTCCATTCTTATCGCTGGAAAAATATGCCTTGTTAGTATTAGGTTGAGCAGTGAAAAAAAATTCATTATTGCTTGTATTGATAATATTTCCTGCATTCCTTACAAGTTGAAATTTATTATCCTTAAACTGTGCAAAGTATATATCAAAGCCACCAAAGCCATCCGTTCGATTGCTTGAGAATGAGAATGTCCGGTTATCCAATGCAATGGTTGGCGCCATCTCATCGGCAGGTGAATTAACTAATGCTCCTGCATTTTCAGGATTAGACCAGCTATCGCCGCTGCGTTCACAATACCACACATCTATTCCGCCAAAACCGCCCGGACGGTTGCTTGCAAAAAACAAATACCTGCCATCGGGCGAAAGAGACGGCTGGGAATCCCAATATTCTGAATTGATGATATTGCCCGCATTAACAATCTCCAACCATTTGCCATTCGATTTTCTGGCAACATATATATCCGTTCTGCCCAGTGTTTTGGTATTATGCTCAAAAGAGCTGAAATACATGGTCTGTCCATCGGGAGTGAATGTGGCAGCTCCATTATGCGTGCCGTCATTTATATCACCCATAGCAATCTCTGGCGAAGCGGTACTGTTTATGAAAAATAATTCATAAATCTTTTGACTTTTGCCTTGTCTTTCGGATGTAATAAACATCCTCCGCTGACCTTGAGTAAAAGTTGGTGCAAAATCATCCTTTGAAGATGAATTAAAATTTGCCGGAGTAACTTGTTGGCTGTATACATCGTTTACCAAAAGTACAAGCAGAATTAACAACATTATCTTTTTCATTATTTACCTCCTTTTTCAAAATTAAACCATAAAGCGACACCTATTTGCAATGTGTTCATGTGTGTATTCTCGATGCTGTATACCCAGTTATCAGCAGTGTTATCGCCATATACAGGGTTGCCATCAGTGCCAACCGGCACCATGGTTCTATCATCCATTAATTTGGTTAAAAAATACTGATACCTGATATATGGAACGATAGCAAAGCGCTCCAAAACAGGTATTTTATAATCTATGCCCAGCTCTAATCCGAAGCGAGCATTATTGGTCAATGGATTATCAGAGATATCATCTTGATCATAGTGTGAACCATTAGCCCATGACGGCATTGCAGGATTAAATGTGGTTTGGTTTAATGGTACTTCCAGCGATTCCCAGTGTGTTGCTTCTATATCCCTTGAAACCACGTCGACCGCCACACCTAAATTAACCGATAGTCTTTCAAGCAGGTCATACCTGAAGTCGAGACTATAATTGGCATAATCCATTTTCTTCGTCCAACTATTTTCTACCAGAGTATTGCCCGATAAATCTTTTTTCTGAAATTCACCCTCAACAGCGTTGCGCACGTACTTCCTGTCCCAGCCCGCTCTAAAGGTAATTCCTGTTTTGTCATTAATCGGAATATCAATTCCAAAGGCATAATGCGGTCCAAAACCAATAGCGCTGCCATAGACATCATCTATAACAGGATTGGAAGCTAATCCATTAGCATTAAGTAAAGCATTATTCCATGTAACAGTGCCTGAATACATATTCATATTAGCACCACCTTCGATGATAAAGGACACAGGCGTTACACCGTCAAAGCCTGTTACAAGGTTGCCCTTGCCCGGGCGCACAGGATACAGTATATCCTCGGCAAGTACATTATTGCCCATCGCCACACCAAGCAATAAAGTCAAAAACAATCTGTTCATATTAAAAACCTTTTATTAATAAAATAAATACAATTTGTGGTTTGGAGATGACGTAATTAATCACAACAATATTTTATACTGTCTCACAAATAACATAAAAATAGAGAAATATTATGGCAGAGTATTTTTTGGAAGATATGATGAAAATATTTTGTAATATCGATAAAAAATGTTAATTTTGTAGTTCTATAAATTATTTATAATAACAGTTTAGATTTTAAGGAAGCAATGTTAGCATTAGTAGAAATAGCCGGGCAACAATTTGAGGTTAAAAAAGATTCGATTCTAAATGTTCCGCATATAGCTGGCAGCCCTGGAGCGAATATAGAGTTCAGCAATATCCTGCTAACTGATAATAACAATCAGGTTAGCGTCGGCACTCCTTTTATAAAAGGGATGGTATCTTGCAAAATCCTTGAGCAGGGTAGGGACAAAAAAGTGCTTGTTTTTCACAAAAAGAGGCGCAAGGGATATCGTAAGCTTAATGGGTATCGTTCAAAGTTTACGCGTATTCAGGTTGTTGATATTAATATTTAAGTATATTTTTAAAAGAAGAATAGAATAATAAATAAAGAAGGTTAAAAATGGCTCATAAAAAAGGTGGAGGTTCCTCCAAGAATGGTAGAGATTCCAATTCCCAGCGGCGCGGGGTTAAAAAATTTGGTGGTGAATTTGTCAGCGCTGGTAATATTATTATTAGACAATGCGGAACAAAATTCCATCCGGGAAAAAATGTAGGTCTTGGCAAGGATTATACAATTTTTGCATTAATTCCGGGCAAAGTTAAATTTGAATCTAAAGACAGGTATAGCCAACAGGTTTCGGTTTATTCCAATTAATTAATTTTTTTTCATTATTAAAGTCTTAAATTATAGCCTCACAGTAATTATTTTATTGGGGGCTTTTTTGATTTGTTTTTTTTTGTTAACTTATGAAATATATAAGTATAGTAGCGCTGTGTTTTTTCATGTTTACTGCATTATCAAAGTCAGAGGGTTTGAAATTAATTGCTGATATTGATATGACATCCGATGAATTTATTAAAATTGATTATTGTAAACAGGTAAAAATTTCGACCTCTTCCAACAAGCAATCTTTGGGAACATATCTATATTTGGAACCTCATAAGATTATTGACAGTCTGGTCAAATTTTACGACATTAAAAATGTGGATAATATTGTTATTGCTATTGAAGCCATAAATTCCTGTAAAACATATACTTATCATGATTTTTCAAGCAAGTGCAATAAACTTACGCCACATGTTTTGCTAAAGCAAAAAAGCAATTACAGGATTGGAGATACGATTACGTATTATCCAAAAGAGAGTAAACAGACGGCAGATATGGACTTAAGTCAATTGGACGCTCAACTTAACAATTGCCAGATAAAAAACTTGCAATTGCAAATATCTTCCTTACCTAAGGAGCAAAAAGCGCTGTTTTTCGGCAATTATTCTCTGATATTTCCTCTTGATATTAGTACATCCCGCTGGATTTCAGACATATCGAAAATGAAAATATACATTTTAGAATAGAGCGTAATTTTCAATATTTTTTTGTATTTTTATAGAGATTTATTTTATATATAATAAATATATTTGAAGATAGTTTTATGAAAAAAAAATTATTATTAATGATGATTGGCATTATCTCTATTTCCGCCGCTTGCTCTGAGGATACATATAATGCTTATAAAATGACGATTGAAGAAGTCAAGCAATCAGAAGGGTATTATTGGTTTGACGATGTATATCAGGAGTATAATCCTATTGACAGTTTATTGCCAAAAATTCAACAGGCATTCAATCAAGATGAACATAAAATCATTATTTTTGTAGCTCCATCATGCGATTGCGGCTCTGATTATAAAAAATTTCCCAGCCTAATCAAAATATTTGACGAAGCTGGAATATCCGAACAAAATTATGAAATATATTCTGTTGGAGAAAATTACTCAGACTATTCGCACCCCTATCAAGACTTGATTCATTTGCAGCGCCTGCCTTCTTTCGTTATACTAAGAAATGCAAGTCCAATTTATTCCATCAATGATACGATTGTAGCTCATGGAGAAATTCCCGTTCCATTAGAACCATATCTTTATGAAGGATTGAAATAAAAGCCTTATGCAACAAATTTAGCGAATACAAATAAAGGGAATCCCGCTTTTTGGCAGGAGTTCCCTTTAATATTCACTGTAAGATAGAGGCAGCAATTTCAAAATTGCCCGTTCCTATTTTACCTCTTGCAAGAAAGCTGTGTCGTTAATTTTGACGCTTCCACCCATTGTAGAGGTAACGTATACACTTTTAACGTACTTTCCTTTAGCTGTTGCAGGTTTGGCTTTTACAATACTTGAAAAGAACGTAATTGCATTTTCTGCGAGATTGTTTGGCTCAAAAGAGCATTTGCCGACCGCTGCATGAATATTTCCTGTTTTATCAACACGATATTCTATTTTACCGGCTTTCAATTCCTCTACCGCTTTGCCAACCTCAAAAGTTACCGTTCCCACCTTTGGATTAGGCATCAAACCGCGTGGACCGAGAATACGTCCAAGCTTGCCAACCTCTCCCATAACATCAGGCGTTGCAACAATAACATCAATATCAGCCCAGCCAGCTTTAATTTTTTCTATATAATCATCAAGTCCAGCGTGGTCTGCGCCGGCGTCTAAAGCCTCCTTATCCTTAGGAGATTTGCAAAGGACGAGAACACGCACTTGCTTGCCTGTACCATGCGGTAAAGATACAGTGCCGCGCACCATTTGGTCAGCTTTTCGAGGATCGACGCCAAGTTTGATGGAAATTTCAAACGATTCGTCGAATTTTGCTGTAGCATTTCGCTTCACAATCTCGATAGCTTCCCGAACGGTGTACTCTTTGTTCAGGTCATAGGTTTTGATTAAAGCAGCATATCTTTTGCCATGCTTTTTCATTATTAAAATCCTCCGCATACCGCTATATCGTATGCATGAAAAGTTAAAAAATATTAATTAATATACGAGCAATGCGCTCCTGATAATAAAAATTTAATCTACAAGAGAAACACCCATTGAGCGGGCTGTCCCTGCTATCATTGAAACTGCCGAGTCAACAGTATTGCAATTCATATCACCTTTTTTGATATTGTAGATTTCCTCGCACTGCGAGCGAGTAATTGTGCCAACTTTAGTTTTGTTGGGAGCGGCAGAACCGCTTTGAAGCCCGAGAGCTTTCTTGATAAGTACAGCAGCCGGTGGCGACTTAACGATAAATGTAAACGTCTTGTCAGAATAAAAAGTAACCACAACAGGCAAGATAGTTCCCTGTTGCTTGCTGGTTTTACCGTTAAATTGTTTGACAAACTCCATGCCATTTAAACCACGTTGACCGAACGCCGGCCCAACAGGTGGTGCCATGGTGGCTTCGCCTGCCTTTAGCTGTAACTTAAATGCACCTGCAACTTTTTTTGCCATTTTAGTATTGCTAATTGTTTATAAAAATATTTACTTCCCTACTTAATTTCAAAAATAGGAATTTGCAATATACCACTTTTTACCAACATGACAAAACATTTCAAACTGTAAAAATGGCTTGGATAATTATAATGTTGCTGAAAAAAGGAATATTTCATTGATGGTAGAAAATTTATCCATATATTTGTGAGAATGAAGATTAAGAAAGTGATGACATTTATGTGCCTTTTGCTGCATTGCATTATGATGCTGCATGTGGCGGTGGTGCATAGCTATCACTCGCACGAGTGGCAGCAGGAAGTTATGGCGCACAGCAGCAGCGAGTTTGCACACAACCACTCGGAGTGCAATTCGCCGCAAAATAATGCGTCGTGCCAGCATGCGCGCTATTATACGGCTGGGGTGAATAAAACCAACATCCCGTGCAGCGCTGTCTGCCATCAGAATATTTTTACGGAGCTGATACCGCACATAGCAGCAGCAGTAGACATAAAAAGCAAGCATTTAATAAAAAATCTGCCGGCACATTATGCCGCAAATATACCCTTTCGAGCGCCTCCAGCAGCATGTTTATGAATATTTTTTCATAATATTGTCTTGAATAAACTGTTCCATATAAACAGTTATATAAGATTATAGTCCTATGTGTGTATTCACAATCATTAAACATTCTCCAATTATTAAAAAAAATCATAAACATGAAGAAAGACATATTGATATATATGATATGCCTTGCTATCGCTGCATTTAGCTGCAATGGCAGGGAAGAACATGCGGAAGAAGGCAGCGGGCATGTTCACGACACAAAGCTACAATTAACCGGATACAGCCAAAAATTCGAGGTCTATATCGAGGCGGAGCCAATGGCGGCGGGCACTGAATCGCATGTGCTGGCACATATTACGCAGCTTGATAATTTTAAGCCGCTGGACAGCGGAACGGTCGCCGTTAGCTTTTTCGTTGACGATAAGCTGGTAGCGGAAATTCAGCCGGAGGCAGCAAGTGCGGGAATCTATGGTTTTGAGCTATCACCCGAAGCGGAAGGCGCAGCCAAACTTGTTTTTAGTATTAAAACGGCAGCGGGCAGCGATGAGATAGCCATTGATTCTATAACGGTATATGATGATAAGCACACTGCCGAACATATTGCCGAAGAGGAGGCTATTGCAGATGATTTCGCCGTTACCCTGCTCAAAGAGCAGTCGTGGAAATTAGATTTTGCGACCGATTATCCCAAGGTCATACCATTCGGGCAGGTCATAAAAACGACCGCAAAAGTGGAGGCAGCTTCAGGCAATGAGACTGTGATTACCGCTCGAACAGGCGGCATACTCAGGTTTGCCACAAATGACATAACCATAGGCAAATCCGTCAGCAAAAATGAAAAATTATTCATAATTGCAAGCAGCGGCTTTGCAGATAACAACATGAACCTGCGGTTTTCGGAAGCCCAAGTCAATTATGAGCAGGCAAAGGTAAATTATGACCGTACCAAAGCACTTGCCCATGATAAAATTATTACCGAGAAGGAGATGCTTGAATCAGAGTCGGCATATAAGAATGCGGAGGCAGTATATAAGAATTTGAAAAAAAATTTCTCAGCTGGCGGGCAAACCGTCATAAGCCCAATGAGCGGATTTATCAAGCAACTATACCTGAACAACGGGCAGTATGTTGATGCAGGACAGCCGATAGCTATTGTGTCCCAAAATAAGAATTTATTCATAACTGCCAATGTGCAGCCCAAGTATTTTCATACATTGAGCAATATCGAAACTGCAAACATACGCATGTTGAATGATACCGAAATCCATTCGCTGGAGGAGCTTAACGGCAAGCTGGTATCGTATAGCAGGGCGGCTGAGGAGACAAGCTATCTTATTCCTATCACCTTCCAAATCGACAATTGCGGGCATTTTATTTCGGGAGCTTTTGCGGATATATACATTAAAATCCTCTCCGATAAAGCGGCTATAACTGTACCAAATTCGGCACTTATGGAGGAGATGGGCAACTATTTCGTGTTCGTCCAGCTTACTCCGGAACTGTTTGAGAAGCGCACGGTGAAAACAGGCACAACCGACGGAAAATATACCGAAATATTAAGCGGAATAGCAGAGCATGACAGGGTAGTTACGAAAGGCGCAATTGCCGTTAAATTGATAGAAACATCTGGTGCCGTTGATCCACACGCAGGTCATGCACATTGATAAGGAGTAGATATGCTTAACAAAATAATTTTATTTTCATTAAAGAACAGGCTTTTTATACTGCTGGCAGCTATAGTGCTGCTGGTGGCTGGGTTGTACAATGCCAACAACATGGATATTGATGTATTTCCCGACCTGACCGCACCAACAGTGGTCGTTATGACGGACGCATACGGCATGGCTGCCGAAGAGGTCGAAAGGCTTGTAACATTTCCAATCGAATCCGCCGTCAATGGAGCAACAGACGTGCGCCGCGTCCGCTCGGCATCCATGCAGGGATATTCCTTCGTGTGGGTGGAATTTGACTGGGGAGCAGACATATTCAATGCGCGGCAAATTGTGAACGAAAAATTAGTCAGCGTTGTGGAGGCAATGCCCGAAGGATTAAGCCCAATGCTTGCGCCGCAGTCGAGTATTATGGGCGAGATTATGTACATTGGATTGCAGGCAGATACGACCTCGATGATGGATTTGCGCACCATTGCAGACTGGGTTGTTAAGCCTGCAATACTCTCTGCCGGCGGCGTATCGCAGGTTACTGTTATCGGTGGCGATTATAAGCAATATCAGGTGCTTGCCAATCCTGATCTTATGCTGTATCATGATGTTAGCATGGACGAGCTGGAAGCTGTGTGCAGGATTATGAATAAAAATTCATCTGGCGGCATATTGCGTGAGTATGGCAATGAGTATGTCGTTCGGGGCATGGCGCGCACTTATGATTTGGAAGCGCTCGGCAAATCTGTTATTAAGCTGCGCAGCGGGCAGCCTATAACGGTTGGCGATGTTGCGGAGGTATGCGTTGGCAAGGAGGTCGAAATGGGCAATGCCTCGCAGAATGGCAAGCCTGCGGTTATATTATCTGTTGCCAAACAGCCGAATATCAATACGATTAAGGTAACGAATACTATCACAGCCAAGTTGGACGAGCTTGAGAAGACGCTGCCGGCAGATGTCAGATTAGACAGCAAAATATTCAGGCAGGCAGATTTTATAAGCACGTCGGTAAACAATGTGCAGCGGGCATTGATAGAAGGTGCGGTGCTTGTCATAGTGATACTCTTTGTATTTTTGGGCAGTTTTAGAAGCACCCTCATATCGGTTATTGCCATACCCTTATCGCTTCTGGGCACTATTATCGTCCTTAAATTGCTTGGGCTTAACATAAACACCATGAGTTTGGGCGGCATGTGCATTGCGATAGGCTCGCTTGTCGATGATGCCATTATCGATGTGGAGAATGTATATAAGCGGCTGCGCCAGAACCACCATAAAGCCGCAGAGAAAAAGCAGCCGGCAATCAAAACAGTATTCGAGGCGTCGAAAGAAATACGGGCTTCGATACTCAACGCAACGCTTATAATCATAGTGGCATTTACTCCGCTGTTCTTCCTCTCCGGCATGGAAGGACGCATGCTGCAACCGCTCGGCATAGCATATATCGTATCGCTGTTCATGTCCCTTGTGGTTGCAATGACACTAACCCCGCTCCTGTGCAGCACAATGCTGTCAAGCGACAGGTATCTTGACAAAAAAGAAAAGGACAGCTGGCTTACGCAAAAGCTGACGGCAATATATTCCAGCTCGCTTGTATGGGCACTATCGCACAAAAAGCCTATACTCTGCTCTGCAATAGCACTTTTTGCCATATCCATTACGCTGGCACTGTTTATGGGGCGCAGCTTCCTGCCCGAATTTAATGAAGGCTCTTTGACTATATCCGCTATATGCAAGCCGGGCGTTTCACTTGAAGAAACCACGAAGACAGGCACGATTATAGAGCGGGAACTGCTTGATATACCAGAGGTGTCAAGCACAGCGCGCAGAACAGGGCGCGGCGAATTAGACGAACACTCTCAAACCACCAACAGCTCCGAAATAGATGTGAATTTTGAACTTAAAGACAGGAAACGGGAAGAGTTTATGGACGATGTAAGGCATCGGCTGGCTGATATACCGGGAGTGGTAACCACTGTCGGGCAGCCGCTCGGGCACCGGATAGACCACATGCTTTCCGGCACTCGCGCCAATATAGCAATCAAGATATTCGGATATGACTTGAACAGGCTCTATACTTTGGGCAATAAGATTAAAAGCTCCATTGCTGGCATTGACGGCTTGGTTGATATCAGCGTTGAGCAGCAAACGGAGACACCGCAGCTGCAAATCCGCGCCAATAGGGACATGCTCTCACGGTATGGCATAACCGTTGAGCAGTTCAACAGATTTATCGAGCAGGCATTTTCGGGCGAGGCAATAGGCGAAATATATGAGCAGGAACGCAGCTTCGACCTTGTACTGAAGCTGAATAAGGATTATACTGAAAGCATGGACGGTATGCGGGCGGCACTTATCGATATACCTTCCACCGGCGGCAAAATACCGCTTGAAGAGGTGGCGGAGATAGTATCCACCGGCGGACCTAATTCCATATCCCGTGAAAATGTTCAGCGAAAAATGGTGGTATCAGCCAATGTTGCCGGCAGGGACCTGCAAAGCGTAGTCGATGACATAAAGGCAGAAATAGCAGCCGGCATAGCGCTTCCCGAAGGATACCGCATAGAGTATGGTGGGCAGTTTGAGAGCGCCGCCAATGCCGCGCAGACATTATTAATCACCTCCATAATAGCAATTTTCATTATATTTGTACTGCTATATCAGGAATTTCGCAATATCACACTGGCAGCTATTATATTGATAAATTTGCCGCTTGCATTGATAGGCGGTGTTTTTGCCATATTCTTCACATCGAATATAATAAGCATACCCTCTATTATCGGCTTTATTACGCTGTTCGGCATTGCCACCCGCAACGGTATACTTTTGGTATCCAACTACAGCGGCTTGCAAAGGAAGGGTATTGACATAAACGAATCGGTGCGCAAAGGCTCGGTCGACAGGCTAAGCCCCATATTAATGACGGCATTAACCGCTGCATTAGCCCTCATTCCATTAGTTTTCAATGGCGACAAGGCAGGCAACGAAATCCAAAGCCCGATGGCAATAGTAATACTGGGAGGTCTCCTGACCTCAACACTACTCAATATATACATCATTCCAATAGTATACACCTTGCTCACCAAGAAACCAAGCAAGTGAAATATGCACGGAAGAGGATGTGAGTGGCGGAATAAGAAATATTTTTTTAATAATACTCTATTTCCGCCATATTATATTGTATATTATATCACATATTCAAACAACTGCAGCAGCTTATGCTATCAAAACTTAATGCGACAAAATTATTAAATTTCATATATGTCCTGTACCTGTTGTCATTGCTGGAAGCCTTTGTAAAACAGCTGCTTGCAGAATATGGCTATGCCTCTGTCGACTGGAACGTATCTGAGTTTCTAATTAATTATCAGGGTGGCTTTGTACGGCGAGGTTTGCTGGGTGAAATATTATTTTTCCTAGCCAAAAACTATCACATAAATGTGGAATGGACAATTAAAATATTTTCATTAATCATGTTTGCGGCAGTTTGTACATTTTTCGTTAAGTCATTTGTTAAAAGAGGTTACACGCTGTATATACTGCCCACGTGCTTTTTCTTGGGAGTATTTATTTTGTTTCCGTGCTGGATTAAAAAAGACGCCTTAATGCTGCTTGCATTCATCACAATACTCTGGATTTGGAGCACTCAAAAAGCTATTCCTATTTTTGGTAAAATTATTTTCATTAATCTACTTGCAATGCTAATGATTTTCATACATGAAGTATTTGCAATTTGGGCGTTGCCAATATTGTTCCTGCTACTCTTTAACCACTTTAAAAAAGGCAATATTACAGCTTCTATCGGTATTGCATTGGCATGTCTATTGCCAAGTATCGCCGTGTTTTTAGTAGTAATATCTGCGAGTGGCGATGCCGTATTATCGCAAAAAATCTGGGATTCATGGCATATACTTTCCGGCAAAGCAACTGGAAAAGTACCGCACTGGAATGCTGTCGGAGCAATAGGCTGGCCTCGTAACTACACATTTATATGGCACTTGCGAAGAAATTACCTGACAATAGACAATAAAATAATTTCATGCGTATACTGGGCAGCGGTACTTCCCGTTGTATATTACGTCGTAACCAACGCCCTAATGGTATTCAAAAAGTCCGCCACAATTTTTACAAATGAGCATAAGACCATTTTATCAGCAATACTGGTGTTTCAATTTTTTGCGCTTATTCCATTATTCACCTTTCTTTCCGTAGACTTAGGACGCATATTCTTATACTGGACAAGCACTGCTTTCATAATATTTCTGCTTTTACCCTTAGGCACGTCAAGCAGCATATTTCCAAAAAAATTTATAAAAACAGTACAAAATATCAATGACTGGCTCTCCAAAATATTGCGTCCATCTAAATCCACACTCGCATTTTTGCTCCTGTTTGTGGCAATATCAAGCTATGGCTTCGTTGTGCCGAGAGCATATAACACCATGATCGCTTACAGGGCATTGCAAATGCTCTCGCAGCCATTCATCATATTAAAAGAGGCAGCACGGCTAATCTTCTCATAATACAGCAGTTAGTGCATTTGTATTATTGTTCAGGCTAATTTTTCTTTGATGTTCACGCCGCTTTAAGTGCAAAATATCCATGCTATATTTTCTGAACAAAATGGATTAACTTATAAAGTTTTTTAAACAGATAGCCGACATTACCATTACTTTAATTGAATATCGAACTGATTATTAAAAAAAATTAATAATTAAAATCACATTAACTTGATCTATATTAAATACTGAATTATAAATAAACGCCAAAAAGAGGTTACCTTTATGAAAATAGGTTTGAAATTGGGAATTGGCTTTGCTATAGCCATTGCCGGGTTAGTTGTTTGCGTGTATTTGGGCATTAATGCTACAAATGATGTAAACAGTATGTTAAATAAGATTGCTTATGATGAATATCCTTTGTCTGTGGCAATGAATAATGTAGATGCGGCTGCAGGCAACATATCTATCGCAACTGCCATGATGTATGTAAACAGTGCATATCCCGACAGAGTTGCTTTGCGGCAGGGACAAATCAAAGAATCAATATTGATAATCGATTCTAACTTTAAGGCTATGAATTCTAAAGCGCCCAGTTCTGATGAGGAGCGAAAAATCATATCAGATATAGAATCACAATATAATGATGTGAAAGCAAAACTGGTAACATTTGTTGAGCTTTTTAGGACAGCTCAAACTACAAAGGATTTTGAACCTTTAAGAAAGTTCCGGACTTTTGAGCTTGGTACAGCTCTTGATACTCTTGCCAATACTTTGCATTCAGCATGTAATTATGTTGATAATCAAGTTAATCAGGCTTCTATTGATTCTGATGTTCTTTATGAAAGCGTAACCAAACAGTTATACATTATTGCTGCTGTAATAGTATCCATCATACTTGTTTTTTCCATCAGTCTTACCATCGGCATCACCCGTCCTTTGCGCAAGGCAGTGGATGCCGCCAACAAAGTTGCGGGCGGCGACCTCAGTGTCGATTTAGCCACGAAGTCTAAAGACGAAACCGCAGTATTGATGCAGGCTTTAGCGGGCATGGTCTCCAGTATCAAGCATGTTATAGATGACACGAAAGCTCTTGCAAGCGCCGCAACAAACGGTCAGTTATCGGTTCGGGCAGATGCCAAAAAGCATCAGGGAGCTTATGGCGAGCTTGTTGCGAGCATCAATGGC
>JAVBOP010000131.1:0-5743 GCA_031550405.1 Kapaibacterium sp. (SeqCode) | reverse complement strand
AATTGATTTTGTGATTAAATAACGACATTTTAAATGAAAATATATTAATAAAATAAGTTTACAAATATACGTAATTATCTGTAATTATCATATACATAATGAAATTATAGCTATTCCGAACAGGAGTGGGGATACTTCCTTATGTGGAAGGCAAGAGTCATACTGATACTGTGAATTGGGAAGAGTTGCAAAAACAAAGCCAATGAGAACGGCTATTGCGCAACCCACAAAGATCAAGCAACAGAATAGTGCTGAAATCGATAATATATGAATAAAAATTCATATATTTGGAAATTATTTTATTGGTATGGCAAATTGCAAAACCAGCCTGAATTAAATAAAACATAGCACATTAATAATGCAGAATTAATGAGCTATATGTTTGTATGGCCTGAGTAAGCAGCTTATTTTAAAAGGCTTAGTTGATTTTTCTATATACTCTATTCTTTCGATAATTTTATGATATTTTTGCCGGTTATTGTTTCGATTATTACTAAATATGCGCCGGCAGAAATGTCGTCAGGCAGTGAAAAAGATATGCTGCTGCCTGTTTGCATGAACGGCAAATCATGCAGCGTATTGCCTCGCATATCAGCTAAGTATATTGATATTATGCCGCTTAATGTTTCGCAGGCAGAGCTTATTATAACATCATCTTTGGCTGGATTGGGAAATACAGACAGTGCTCGAGATGTTGCTATCGGAATAGAATTTTTTGGATGATATTCAAGATATACCTCATTGCCCGGAGTGTAAGCACCAACAACATCATATATATTGGCATACGCAAAGTTCAAATAGCTTGGACTAACTTCGGCAGCATATATGCCTTCGGGAACACCGCCTGCATTGAGCGTATCCAATTGATTCTGGAACGCATCTATCACGTAAATACTTCCATCATAAGCAGTTACATATAATTTCCCGCTGGTATTGCCAGCTATTTCCCGTGGTCCATTATAATCTGCTGTTGGCAGCTTAAATTCAGTGGAAATCTGAAATGCCTCAAGCAGTGGTATATCATCGGAATATGTCTGCGCATTTATAGCCTGCACTTTATGCGAGGCATTAACAACGGCAAGTATGATTTGTTCCGTTACCTGACCAGAAGTTAATTGCACTAAATTCATATAGTTACCCGTATTGCCAATAAGAAAATTGCCGACCTGTTCCTTGCTTTCCAAATCATAGAACTCAATATAAGAATCATCTTTTGTGCCTGTGCCTTCACACAGCACGGCAAGCATATTTCTGCTCGTTAGCAAATTGTGATATGGTATTGTCTGCTGCACGTTATAGCCTGTCTGAATCGTGTCAATCACTGTTTTCTCCGCCACATCATATCGAACGACGTAATTGGCAATCGAAACATATCCGCTCTCGTCATACTCCCGCACGCTGATATACAGTCTGCCGTTATCGGAAGAAATTGCCTTGCAGCCTGCAATTTTGACAGTATCAATAAAAGCTGCTGTTGACATATCGTATGACAATATATATTTTGCCTGCGGTATATATATTATATTGCTTGACTTACAGCGGTATGGAAATATGCCGTTCCAGTTGGTATTTAAATCCATAACTTTTTCTACCAATAAATCTTCATTGGGAGCAGCAGGATGGGCATTGGTGATATTGCTTATTTTCCACCACGACGGCAGCTCGTCCGACGGCTTGCCTTCACCATTATCCTCATCAAATTCGTTATTAAAATTATAATCCTTGCCCAGACATATAACATGCAATATATCATGCCCTTCAGGAATAATTGCCATAGGCTGCAAACCTACTTGTGCCTTTTTGCCAAAATGCTCCAACTTATCAGCATTACATATACTTATAGATAAAATGCTAAGCAGAATCAATAATGAATTTTTTTTCATAAATACACCTTTGTGTTGATAATCGTTAAATATTTGATAATGTATTAATTGCAAAAGATATGATAGAATGCAAACTATAAGAATGGCAACCGCAACGGCTGGAGCAGATAGCTGAATAGTGTAAAATGGCTTATTCAACCTCAAATCATTCTTAATGCGAGAATGCCTGTACATAACATATAGATATTGAGTATTAAGGGACAGTGTCTGACTTATGTGCTTATAAATAGCACACTTACAGTGGCGCAACCGTGCAGGAATTTTACCTGCTTCCTATATTATAGAACTTATATTCAACCTTAACAATCTACAAATTTAACATATTTCACCAACATATCCAAGTTGTTTTTTTTTTTAGAGTATTAGCTAAAGTATAGATGTTTTTTCTTTAAAAAAAATTTCAACCTTGCAAACGCTAGATATTCCTCATGCCTTACTCTGTGAAAAATGAAAAAAAGATAGAAATATATTTAAAGCCAACACTCTCGTTTTTTTAGGATGTTCCACAGGACTTCCCGTGGCATCTATCAATACAACTTCAAAATGATTTCTCAAAGAAGTATAATAATCCGTTCAGCTAAAACCGTCGTCGTAATTAAAAGAAATATAAACTTAGATGAAGGTTAAGTAAATAGGTGAGAGGAATCATTTTTTGCTTGCTGGTTTTGCATTTTGTTTTTTATACCTCCTTCCCTCAATAATATTCTGTATTTTAATTGGTATTTCTTTAAAGAAGTCATAGCCAGTTGAACGCTCTATTTTCTTTGCAGTAGTAATGTATTTCTGCCAATCTTCATTCCTGATGCCATAAATATTAGGCATCATCACGGCTATGATTTTAGCAGATGTATCAATATCTTTTGCCTCCTTGCCTTTATCCAAAATCAAAACCACCTTCCAACAACTATCAGGAATTGCTATTTTGTTGTTTATTTTATTTGGCTTTTTGAAATATTTGCCACCAGCAATAATGAACAATTGTTTATTCTCTAAGAAACAAAGCTGCTTACAATAGTTCTCCAATTTCAACCAAATACCACGATTCAAATCTGGTGTTTGTGGGATAATATTTGACAAAATAAATGTGGATTTGTTGTCCTCAATAGTTTTGGTTCTCTCTTCTGAACGCACAAGATGCCCACGGTCATAACCAGAATTTGTATAGTCAGAATGCGTAACTGACGTAAAATCAATCGGCAATGTGGTATCAGCAATGAAATTGCCTACAAATCTTTTAACTTTTCCGTAATAATCGGTCGAGACATACCAAGAAACCCAATTTGCAGAATTTAGCGTGCTATTATATGAAAGGGTATATTGCTCACGATTGATTATGAATTCATTTTTTGTTTTCGATTTGGCTTTGGGAATACCAAAAGCTATATTCTTCTCACCTTGTGCAAAAAGTGAAAATGAATAGAGAAATATAAAAATAGTAATTATTAGTTTCTTGTGCATGGGCATATATTGAATTTCAAAAATAACAGTATTTATTTAAAAAGAAACCCTATTAAATTGTTAATAGGGTTGTTTGAGAACAGATGTAGTTATGTTACAATTTATGAATAAATTTTAATTATTTTTTTCGGCAAGCATCGCTTTTACTTCGCCTATTTCTGCTTTCAATTCGTTTTTAATTTCTTGCAGCATTAAAGCATATCTGTCGTCTTTCTCTTTTTGCAGCAGTTTCTGCTTTTTCTCCGTCTCCTCTTTGGTAAAGTCTTCCGCCGCAGAAACCATTATCGAAACAAACATGTTCAAAAGCAAAAATGAGCCAAAAAGTAAAAATGTAATGAAAAAAACGCCCGCCATTGGTTCAACTGCCATGACCGGCTCGGCGACTTCGTTCCAGCCTTCGCCTGTTACCACCTGAAACATCGTAAAACATGCCGTTCCCAAACTGCCAAATAATTCGGGCGTTGTGTCGCTAAAATATGTAACTCCGATAATTGCATAAACATATATTAATAAAATTTCGAGCAGAACAAGTCCAGCAATACTCGGAATTGAGCGGAATATGGTCTCAATAATTCTGCGAAAAATACTGACTCTGTCAATAACACGCAACAGGCGAAGAATACGAAATATCGGAGCAATATCCGAATCTGAAACAACAACCGTTATCATGATGATTAAGTCGAATATCCGCCACGGATCTTTGAAGAAATCAAACCTATAAACAATGAATTTTAGCACGATTTCGACAATAAATATCCAGATTATAATCTGTTCTAAGCCGATTAATACCGGCTTAAGACCGGCAAACTGCCGAGAAGTTTCCATGCCTAAAAATATGCCGGTCAAAATTATCAGCGCTGTTATGAAATTCTGGAACAGTGGATTTTCTACAAATTGTTTTAATTTTTGCATAGCGATGCACGTATTTGTGAATATTTATTAATAATTCTTAATTTTATTTCTTGCGTTTCATTTCTTTTGAATATGACTCGACTTCTGCTAATGCTTCTTTGTCATTTTTAAGATAAGTCCTTGCATTTAAAATAACTTGCTCGGATTTAGCTTTCCAAATTGGAGCGAAAAATTTTCCGCTGTTATCTGGATTGGACAACGGCACTGAATAAGCAAGAAATTCCAATATTTCTTTCTTCGTTTTTGGAATAGGAAAAGTAGAAATCGTCGCTTTTTTCTTCTCGTTTATATATTCGTCTGAATAGCCTTCTTCCGTTTTGTCAAAAACTTCCTTGCCCGTCGTGGATTCGATAATGTCGCCGCCTGTTTTGAGCAAGGATTTTGCGGCTTTTTTAAGCATTCCGTCATCTGGTTTCTCTTTTCTGTCATTTTCAATCCAATCAAGCTCAGCAATAAGTCTATCAATAGAAGAACTTGCGGCTTCCTGTTTGCTTTTTTCGGAAAGTTTGGCATCAATTTCTATATCAATTTCATCAGGATTCAAGCCTTTTTCGGCTGCGATTTTCAAAATTGTCTGCCTTTCTTTTTCGGTTACTTCGCCGTCAGCGGTTGCTTTGGAAATGAGGTTATATATTGCATTTTCAGCTGCACGTTTTATGAAATATTGTTCATATTCCTTCCTCTTGTTTTCATCTTCTAGCGTGCTCGCTACATGCTTTGCTTCTGAAATATTTCCAAAGAAGAGCAAGTTGTCTATTTGCTGAATTTTTTCTCTTTCCTTTTCTTCGCTGCAAGATGAGCAGGAATTTAGGCATATTGCAGTAATCGCAATAATTAATAAACACTTAATTTTTTTCATATTATTTTTCCATTGTTTTATTAATATTTATTCATAAATTGCTTCGTTATTGCCAACATTAACGGTAGCAAGTTTATCTATGCCGTTATATGCAATACTTTGTATCTTTTATCTTGTTATTTTCTATAGTAATAATGGCATTTGTTATTTCTTTGCAGTCAAACCAAATTCCTGCGTCTTTATTATCCAAGCATTCATTTCCAGTAATATTGATATTGCCTTTCCAGTTATCGTCAAGTTCAACTCTAATTCCTGCATCTTTATTATTGCTGCATTTGTTTCCACTTATCACATTATTCCTTTCGCCATCATATACACGGCGACCTATGTCAATTCCATTCAAATTATTATTATTACAGGTAGAATTTTTTATATAAAAATCTCTTTCGTAGGCAAAAATTTGGATTCCACTATCTTTATTTGCACTGCAAGTAACATTTTCAATATTTATATTTCCATTACCAATACATCTCCAAATCTTCATTCCATTATCTTTATTTTCATTGCAAATACTGTTTACAATATCTATATTGCCTAAATGAATAAAACTAATTTCAAGTCCATTTTCTACATTTTCATTACATGTTATATTTTTCACATTAATATCAGCTCCACATGGCACAGTAAAACC
>JAVBOP010000070.1:0-37766 GCA_031550405.1 Kapaibacterium sp. (SeqCode) | reverse complement strand
AATTGGCACTGACTTCGACAATGGTGTTGATTTCAGAAAAATCTGTTCAAGGAGGTAATTTAAATGTTAACAAAACATTTAATCTCGAAACTAAGTGCCGGATTAGGTACTGGTAACAGAGTTGCTTCGGCAACAATTAAGACAAGTGCGAAACATTATGCAGAAAGGAGGGACGGGCATAAAAGCCCCAGAATTGCCCTTTTAGCTGCCATGATGATAGCTATAATGATGGGCATCATCATGCCAAATGAAGCATGGGCGCAGTGCCCAGATAACGATGGACAGGGAATGTGGACAAGTTACTGGATAGAAATGCAGCCGGATCCAAATGGATATTGTATGCCACTATATAGATATTGTTGCAGAGAAAATATACAGACAGGAGTTTACGAATATAAGATTATGGAAATGATATTTGCTGACCAAAGCTGTATTGGCTATGATGGTGATGTCGGTGGGAATTCTAACGGTGATGTCGGTGGCGGTAATGCTGAGCCAGCTCATTTTACAGCTTGGTATATGCAACAAGTAGTAGAACATTTGAAAAATAACATTTTTGGTTTACCAGGATGTGCAAAAGGAAAATTACCAAATTGTGCAGAAAATGAAATCGCAATTGTTCAAATTGGGCATCCTGTATGTATGACGGCACAATATCAAGGGTGTGATGAAAATTATGGTTTTGTATGGAAAATTAGTTCTTGTAATTATGCTGACCCAACCAATGAATGTAAGCAAACATGCACATATTGTTGGGAAGAAGATACAAGCTGTACTTTATACGAATATCAAAGAGACCAGTATGGTAATCTGGTTCGAGATCAATATGGTAATCTTATTCTTCTTAGAACATATCATCCGCGTGTTACAAAACGGAATTGTTCTCCGGATACAGATATAAATTCACCGCCAAATATCAATTGTCAAGATGTTATGTGTGAACAAGATGTATGCTATCCGGATGGACGTAGAGAAAGAAGGGCTATACCAACCTATCCTACTTGTTTATTTGAGCCATAGTAGGTTTTTTATTCATAATCCTGTAGAGCCGTTGCATGCAACGGCTATACAATATATAATATAGGAACACACAAAATGAAAAAGATAATATTGATAATGGCAATAATATGTCAACTGTGTGCATACTCTCAAAATATAGATGATTTTAAGGTGGTTTGTGATGATTTGAACATCGGAACGGATAGCCAGATGGGCGATTATTTGTATCCCTTTGAAAAATATTTGTATGTTACAGGTACAGCGCCATCATCGGAATTTGGCAATACAGTCATTAAAGAGCAGCTTCTACAAATCAACAAGTTGCATAATATAAAGGCTTATGATTATGAGAACAGTACAAATCATCCTTATATGTCTGAAATGCCGGAAGGTATTTTTGGGCAACAAATAATTTGGCAAAGCTTGAAAGGAGTATTAAAATGCAATGATGAATATTGGTTAGCATTGGAAATAGGTGGTTTTTTTATTTTCAAGGAAGAGTTGGATACGGACAGTATAACATTTACAAATTACATAAAAAATGGAAGTTCTAATTGTGCCGTAGATCCTTCTGAGCAATATATTTACAATGTTTCTTCTCAGGATGTATATATAATAAATAGAACTACTCGTAAGATTGATCATTCAATTTTAGTAAGTTTTGGAGTTAATACATATTCGGATATGCTTGTGGACGATAATCATATTTTCTGGGGAAGAATTTCTCCTTGTTCGCCTTATTTTTTTAC
Organism: Kapaibacterium sp. (SeqCode); assembly: GCA_031550405.1. Classification (GTDB taxonomy): domain Bacteria; phylum Bacteroidota; class Ignavibacteria; order Kapaibacteriales; family UBA2268; genus JAVBOP01. The sequence continues at coordinate 36,018 of JAVBOP010000070.1, read as the reverse complement.
TTACAAAAAATATATACCTCTCCAATTTATTAACAATATAGCAGACAATATTAATTATATTGGTGATGGAAATATTAATATTAAAAGAATGTTGCCATATAATGAGAACAATAGTCTAAAAATGTTTTTATTGACATTGGATAAAGTTGATAGCAGCAACAAGACCTTGATTATTCGCAAACATCCTGACGGAAAATTTGATACAACTATAACATATCCTGATAAGTTCCATAAAAATAAGCTAATAACGCATACAACCGAAGCCGGGTTTGACAGCATACCTTTTTCTGACGCTCGCCAAATGTTGGAAGGTACAAATGCCCAATTTCATCAAATGTACAAATGGAGCGACAACGAAATTGCATTGTGCGGAGCGGCTTATGGCACGAAGCAGGACAGCTCTACTACGCTTATTTATAACATAGATACGAAAAAATGGTCTAAGTTTGTCCTGCCCGATTTTATTACACCATTTGGCTCTACAAAGAATAGTCTCGTATCTATTGCGGAATGGAATAACAAACATTATTTTCTAACTCGTGATAAATTATATGTTTACGAGCCGAATAACAGCATCGAAGACGAAATCGAAGCGGGCATCATCCCCGACCTGTGGATACGCAAAGTAACTCCCAACCCTGCCACCAGCAGCGTAAACGTGAACATCATGTATTACCCAAGCGGCATATATAGCAACGACTTAGAGGTAGGCTTATACAATTATATGGGCGAGAAAATCATAGACTTAACGCCGCTCGGCACATATACAGACCACAACCACACATGGGAAGCGACTTTCGACATACCCAAGCGCTTAGCCAGCGGCATGTATTTCCTCAATGTCCGCAGCGGCGACGAAAGCCGAACAAAAGGCATCGCCATTTATTAATTTTTATTCAGAATTTTAAGGAAAACACAACAATGAGAAAGATAACAATATTATTAATTATGGGCTTATGCAGCCTATCTGCATATTCGCAAAAACTTGAAGACTTTAAGGTGATTTACGGCTCTGAAAAAAAAGTAGGAGGCATGTTTAAACAGTTTGATAAAAATCTTATACATTTTCCATCTACTAATTTTGCGGATGGCAACGAGGGTTATAAGGTAATTGATAAATATGGAAATATGAAGGTATATACTCAATTTTCAACAGGTATTAAAGCATTGTGGAATGATACGCCTTTTGGTTTTGTACAATATGCTACCTCTCCAGTGCATTCAGTAAATTTTTTACATGCAGCTAAGGGTTTGTTTTTTATCAGTAATATAGATTCTGACCCCGAGTTTACAAAATATATAAGAGACACTTCTTTTGCTAATATAAAATACCCTACAGGTGGCGGATTTTATTTTGGCAACCCTATGGCAGGATTATGTCCGATTGTCATAAACGAGGGAAGTGGCAACGATTGGAATTTTGTTTCATATTATTTATATTCAAATGCCACATCCCTTAATAAAGTGAAAGCAGATAAAGTAGATTCAGCGGCGGCGGTTTATAATTTTCCTGAAGGTGTTACCAATGGACATTATAAGATATCATATACACCATTAACATGGCATCCATACACAAATGACATTTGGCTTTGTCCTGTTGATCCCAATATAATTTTAAGACTTAATCTTACTACGGAAGAATTTACGCGATATGATAGTACCAATATGCCTATTCGTATAGGTGCTCAAATGGGTGTACCTGAAAAAGGGATTTACAATTTATTACACTATAATTTTCTGGCGAGCGAAAAACGAACAACAGAAATAAACGGCTATCCGGAGATTTATGATTATTATTTTCCAGTTTTCGCAGCACGCCTTATTGACAGTACCGATAATGGGCATATTGTTGCAGATAATGTACTATTGTACTATAAAGATGATATTTGGGATACAATAAGGATAGTGGACCCTGGATTAGCAAAGTACAACATAAAAAATAAATATTCCATTAGTTCCTTTCGCCCACTCTGGACAAACAATACCTGTAAGATACTTATGCACTTCGAAGATGTAACGGTATATTATGATGGTGAACTTACTGAAGACTGGAGATGGCGTAGAACATTTTCAGTTTATGATACTAAGAATAAAACTTGCGAACATATTACTGTTCCAGCATCATTATTTGGCTATTATGGTGCAGACTCAAATTCAAATCAAGCATTAAGTGTACAATGGGTAGATACTTATACTAATGCGGATGGCAAAACAGGATATGGTATATCGCTTTACAATGGAAATACAGATAAAAGTTATTTTGTGCAATACATACCACCAATAGGAGATATTGATGAAACCGAAAACAGCATATTTATCAGGCTATTAATTGAAAGCATCACTCCCAACCCCGCAACGAACCAAGCAACCGTGAACATCATGTATTACCCAAGCGGCATATATAGCAATGACTTAGAAGTGGGCTTGTATAACTATATGGGCGAGAAAATCATAGACTTAACGCCGCTCGGCACATACACAGACCACAACCACACATGGGAAGCGACATTCGACATTCCCAAGCGCTTAGCCGGCGGCATGTATTTCCTCAATGTCCGCAGCGGCGACGAAAGCCGCACCAAAGGCATTGCCATTTATTAATTTTTATTCACAATTCTGTGGGGGCGGGCATGGAGCTCGCCCCTGCGATTTAAATATTATAGGAACACACACAATGAAAAAACTAACAATATTATTAATCATGGGCTTATGCAGCCTATCTGCATATTCGCAGACAATAGACGGCTTTACTGTTTATAAGAAATTTCCTGAACATAATACCTCTAAAACAGCATTTATAAATCAATTTGACAAGCCAATGTATTTTCCAAATATAAAGTTTGAGGAATTTAGAATTTTAGATTTTTTCGGAAGTGAACGTCAGTCCAATATTTTTTTCGCCATTTTTAATGATATTGATAATAGCGACAGGATAATCGCTGCTATCCGCAATATTCACAATGCCTGCAAATTGTACACCTTTAACATTTTTTGCAATATTAGCAATGCCTGCTACTTGAAAACCATTAATATTTTTAACAATATTAAACAATCCGCTCATTTGCCAACCCTTGGCATTGCCAGTGGAAACATTAGCAAGTCCTGCAAGTTGTCCCCCAGTAAGTATATCAAGCATATTTAACATATGATCAACTTCAGAATATGTATTAATAATATTTATAAGTCCTGCTATTTGTCCTCCTGTATAGCTACGAGTCAAATTAAAAACTCCACTGAATTGCGCACCGTCAGCACTACCAGCAATATTAGCTAAGCCCGCAAACTGAAGACCATTAACATGATCAACAATATTCAGCAAACCGCCAATTTGCAACCCATCAACATCATTGCCAATAATGTTTGCCAAGCCAGCAAATTGAACTCCGTTGGCGTTTTCTTTAACTATATTAGCCAAGCCACCAAAAGTGAATATTTGTTCATTTTTTGATACTCCCCATAAAAAATTTATTGAAATATCGTTAGTATATTCCGGTGCTTCCTGCCCATTTGAGCTTATTGGATAGCAAAATCCTACATGAAATTTTGATGTTTTTGCTGTATTGTTTTGTGCATTACAGATAAATGGAATAAAAGTTAAAAGTGTGATTAATGCCAGTAAGTGCAATTTATGATTATTTTTTGTCATATAATGTGGCATAATTAAAAAAATCAGAGAATATATTTGTTCTAATAAAATGCAAGTTACTATTATTCAGCTACATGGCAAAAGGAAAGACGTTGCATGTAACGCCTTTTGGAATACATGGCATGAAAAAAAAATAGCAATGAGGTTGCATTGCTATTTGCGTTATTGTTGATTAATATTATTTTAGCCGCTTTAGTTCTTCGACCAAATCTAACCGCTCCCAAACAAATTCATTACGACCAAAGTGCCCATAATTCGAAGTTGCCTTGAATATTGGAGTGCGCAGATTAAAGCGATCTATAATGCCATTAGGCGTTAAGTCTATATTTTTCTTGATATAGTCGCTTAAAACATAGCCCAGTTCCTTGTCCTTCAAATTAACATATATTGCCACAGGCTCGGCAATCCCTATGGCATAAGCCAGCTGGATAGTGCATTCATCTGCCAGCCCGGCGGCAACGATATTTTTAGCGAGATGCCTTGCAGCATAAGCAGCGCTCCTGTCTACCTTTGTCGGGTCTTTGCCAGAAAAAGCGCCACCACCATGAGGAGCCTTTCCTCCGTATGTATCCACGATGATTTTCCTGCCCGTTAGACCCGTATCTCCATGAGGTCCGCCAATAACAAAGCGCCCTGTTGGATTTATATAAATCTTTGTATTTTCGTCAATTAGACTGTTTGGTATAACTTTCTTTATAACCAGATTAATACAATCTTCCCTTATTTGATCCTGTGTAACATGCGGATCATGCTGCGTCGAAATAACGATGGTGTCAATACGCGCAACAGTGTTGTCAGGCAGGTATTCCACCGTAACCTGCGACTTGGTATCGGGACGGAGGTATGGCATTGTATTGCCTGTTTTTCTTATATCTGCCATATATTTTACAAGTGCATGTGCATAAAAAACAGGCGCCGGCATATAATTTTCAGTTTCTTTTGTTGCATAACCGAACATAATTCCCTGATCGCCTGCACCGTTTACATCAACCCCCAGCGCAATATCGGGCGACTGCTGATTGATAACATTTATCACTGCGGCAGAATCCGCATCAAACCGCAAACCGGTATGAGTATAGCCAATATCTCTGATAACATCGCGAACAAGTGATGGCAAATCAATATAAGTTTGTGTTGTAATTTCACCGCCAACAACGATCATGCCAGTTGTGGCATAGCATTCACATGCAACGCGGCTATTGGGATCATCTTTGAGCATAGCATCCAGTATGGCATCAGACACTTGATCGCAAACCTTATCCGGATGCCCTTCAGACACCGACTCGGAAGTAAAAAGATAATTTCTTGCTGACATTTCTTTCTCCTATAATTTATTTTTACATACAAATACAATCTTCAAAAATAGCAATATTTTTCCTTTTTATTGTTATGGAGGTGGATATCGGAGGATATTATTATAGTTATATATTTTCTAAAATGTAAATTTCACATAATATCACGTAGAGCCGTTGCATGCAACGGCTCTACGTGATTGTGAATAAAAACCTACCTGTTTATTATCAGTTTTTCTGCTTTTGCCTTGTCGCCGATGCGGAAGACAACGCTGTATACACCATTAGCTAAGTGCTTGGTATTGAATGCCTTGCTGAAGGCGCCGGCTTCCGCATAGCCGTCGTAGATTTGCATGATGTCTCTGCCGAGCATGTCGGAAAGGCTGATGCTTATGCTGCCGGCTTCTGTCATGTCCATGCTCAATGTGCAGTCGTCGCTTGCAGGGTTGGGGAATAATGAATAATTTTTAATAATTGCCGGCTCTTCTATGCTATCAGTCTTTTCATCTAAGCAATGCAGCTCGCCATTGCCGCCTATTTCAGTATAGCAAAACTGCCATGTCCCATCAGACATATCATATACTAAGGCGTAGTAAATTGGCAAGTTAGGAGGAATACCATACTCCGAAGCGTCTTTATAGCCTATTTCCTCTATATAGCCTGCTCCAAAAGCAAAGGTTATATTATCAGGAACAGGGACAGTTGACATATTGGTATATATCTTGCCAGCTGCTGATTTTAGCTCATTATTAAATTTTGCAAAGTCCTCAAAAAACTTATTTGCAGTTTGTGCAGTTACTCCGAACCATGAAGTTGCATCTTTATCACCGAATTTGAAACCATTTATATGTTGTGCTGTTGATGTGATGGTAGGCGATATTATAGTTACATAGTGCTTGGAACTATTGGCAGGAAAAATTCCTGCAATCGATATCAAATTTGTATGATCTGCTGAATCCCTGTAAGTACGCACCCAATAGGTCGCATAAGGAGGCACTGTATCCACTAAGTAAGTCCCTTCGGCTGGTATGGAATCCCATATAAATTCATATTCATAATCGCCGTAAAGCGCCACCAATTCCGGCTTATAATACAATGGGCATAATGTGGCAATATTTATCAGTTCAGGCTTGACAAAGCTATAATTTTCTTTAAGATAAGCATCAAACCCTATATAATCTAAAGAATAATTTCTTAAACTTCCACTGGCAAAGATGTTATTGCTGCATAAGTATATCACAGCAATAAATAAAATTAATATTATTTTTTTCATTGTGTTGTTCCTGTGTATTTTTGAATATTTTTAATAAAACTACCCCGACGGGCCACCTCCTTGTAAGGACTCTGTTTCTGAATTATAGCATATTAACGGGAAAACAGTTATATTTGTATTTAAGTTGTTCAAAAACAAGAGAATACAATGTCAGCAAATAACACAATTATATTTATTAAAAAATATTCATTAAATACGCTCAATCAAATGAAAAATATCGTTTCGATTATAATAATTTTTATTTTTCACTCTTGTGCTTTATACAACGTTCAGCAGGTCAATATAAATGTCGAATCCACTTTATTTGCAACCGACAGCTCAAATAAATTTTTGCTGATGATTGAAGATACGCTCGCTCTAAATGAATTTAAATTTATACCAAGAGACATAGAACTCTCTATCCAAAACAAAATCGTCAAAATAGACAATAGCGATATTATTGTTACTGCCATACCTATTTCCGCTGATACCGCCAAATTTGCGCTATTTTGCTGGGTTGCAATTGATTCGATAGATACAAAGAATTTTCAGTTGGCGTGCAAGTATTTAAAGAAAAAATGCCTTGACAGTATTAATCCAATTGTTAATAACGGACCGAATCTGCTGTATTTTCCTGATGTTGAACACGACGATAACGGCAATGTAAATTTCAATATCCACGTTGCAAGACTGCATAAACAGGGACAGGAGGAAACCCCGACATCCGAGTCGTTGCGGTTGGTCATCGCCAGTCAAAATGGGAATCAATATTGGTATTCCAATCCGGGAGCCAATTTCATGCAAGCATTTTTTCCAGTTAAACCTGCTGAAACAGGCACATCGCATACATTCAAAATGTTTTGGGATGGCACAACAACCAACAAAATGCTTTTGCCTCCGGGAAAATATTCAGGGCTTATAACCATCCCTGTTCGCAGCCAGACAGCATACAATTATTCCTACAACTTCGATTTCTATTACAAAAGTACCTATAAAAGATAACTTAAATAATATAATGAAAAGATTGGTGGCAGGCAGTAAAAAATATGTTTTTGCAAAGTGATGAAAAATAATTATATTTGTAGTCTTTATAGAATTTAGGATTTAATAAATAGTAGAGGATAGAGTGGAAACATCTGCAAAAATAACCAAGTCGTTTCGCAAAGAAGATGTTGAGCATAAGTGGTGGGTGGTTGATGCAGCAGGTCAGACTGTGGGTCGCCTTGCATCACAGGTGGCAATATTATTGCGTGGCAAGCATAAGCCAATATTTACACCGCATGTGGATACTGGCGATTATGTGATAATTATAAACGCGGATAAGGCTGTATTCCAGGGCAAGCGTGCTGAACAAAAAGAGTATGCGCATCATAGCATGTACCCTGGAGGTCAAAAAATTCGCAAATACCGTGAGTTGAAGCTCACAAAGCCTGAATTTATCGTAGAACATGCTGTATATGGCATGCTTCCCAAAAACAAACTGGGACAGCAAATACGCAAAAAATTGAAGGTATATGCAGCTGACGAGCATCAGCATCAGGCGCAAAAACCTGCTGAATTTAAGCTAAAGCATGATTTGGCAAAATAAAACCATCCTGATATTCTTGGGAAATTTCAATTTAAAACAAATAACTATATTAATAATAAATGGAGAGTTTAATGCAAGCAATAGCCGCAACAGGAAGAAGAAAATGTGCGGTGGCGCAAGTTAGACTAATTTCACCCGGTACTGGCAACATCAAGGTTAATGAGCGTAATATCGAAGAATATTTCCCCGTGGAAGTATGGCGTGTTAACGCAACTCGTCCGCTCGAATTAACGGAAATGCAAGGTAAATTTGACATTGCTATTAAGGTTTGCGGCGGTGGCAAAAGTGGACAAACAGGAGCGGTATCGCTTGGTATTGCCCGCGCACTTTGCGAATATGATGAAGTATTGCGTTCCAAATTACGTAGCGAAGATCTTATGACTCGCGATTCAAGAATGGTCGAACGCAAAAAGTACGGACGGAAAAAGGCTCGCAAGCGTTTCCAATTCTCAAAACGTTAATTTTTTACAGGCTACGTTGCCTAATATGTTTTTATTTCATTAGTCATATTTCGGGATTGTTATATGTGTCGCATAACAGGTATAATTGTTGTAAGTTATGCGTATATAACAAGTTGAACGGAATAGAAGTTTTTAACACAAGGAGATTATATGGCTGACAATCACGTAAGTGTTGAACAGTTAATAGAAGCCGGCGCTCATTTTGGGCATCTAACCCGCCGTTGGAATCCAAAAATGAGGCAATATATCTTTACAGAAAGAAACGGCATTCATATTATAGACTTGAGAAAGACTCAGGTATTAATTAATTACGCTCGTGAAATGATTCACGATATAGCGGCTAAAGGCGGTATTGTACTGTTTGTTGGTACAAAAACACAAGCAAAATCTATAATTTCAGAACAAGCCTCGCGCGCATTTACACACTACGTGTCAGATCGCTGGCTGGGCGGAATGTTGACAAATTTTGCGACTATCCGCAGAAGTATTAAACGGCTCACATCCATTGATAAAATGGAAGCAGATGGTACTTTTGAAAAAATTACAAAGAAAGAAGCTCTTTTATTAAGTCGTGAAAAAATTAGACTTAGAAAAGTATTCGGCGGTATAGAAACTATGCAGAGATTGCCAGGCGCCTTGTTCGTTATTGATGCCAAAAAAGAGCATTTGGCAGTAAAAGAAGCACGAATAATAGGTCTGCCGGTAATAGGCGTAATTGACACAAATACTGATCCTGATATGGTTGATATACCAATCCCTGCCAATGACGATTCTGTTAAAACAATCGAAATTATAACTTCAATCATGGCAGATGCTGTTATAGAAGGTTCAGCTATCGCAAGAGCCCGTGCCGCTGAAATGGGAATTGACGGCGACAGGTGGAACAAGGAAAATGAATTTGATGTAGATAGCGAAAACGATATAAAGAAATCTTCAGCACGAAAAATACGCGAGCGCAGAGGTGGGCCCGGAGATGATAAGGGCAGAGCCCCTAGAAGAGCCTACGGAGCAAGACCGCAAGCTAAAATTACAAATAGACCGGACTCTTCCCAAAATGATGATACAGCAGAAAATGAAGCAAATTCATAAGTATTAATATTAACAATAGCTTCAAAGCCTTGCCCTGAAAAACAGCAAGGCTTTTTATTTATATGCGGTAATCGGTGATTTATGAAAAATTATTCATAAATCATTATATTGTTAATTTTGAACAAGGATTTGCGTATATTTGCAATCAGTAAATTTAACATAACTTAATATCTATTGTAATTAACATTTGGGGGAATTTTAATGAAAATTACTAATATTGTGCTATTCTCAATATTCTTGCTCGCTTTCACGGCAAACAGCCTTGCAGAAGAAAAACTGGCATGGAACACTAATATCGGCTTGTTCGGCGGAATTAATTTCAATATGAACAGTCCATCAATGTCTCCGCAATTTGCAACTATAAAAACAAATTTTAATTCAAATTCGACAAACATCAAAGGATTTGGCGGAATAGAAGCCAATTTCCCAATAAATAATATTTTTGCTATTACCGGGCGGGCGGCATATAACGTTGCGAGCGGAACGCTGAAACAAAGCGAAGGCTCTTATTCTAATGAGCTTATAGATTATCTTCATTATGTGGATATAAATCCTATGGTCAAATTATACAATATTTTGCCTGTAAAGCCGCTATATTTTACAGCTGGTGCAAATATTGGAATTCCAATAAAAAAAGAATACGATTTTACCCAAAGCTATAACAATAGCGTCGTTAATTCTCAGGCTGCGGATATTCCTGATGCGGCGCTGCGAGCGGCTTTGTCTGTGGGACTCGGCTATATTATTTCTCTGGAAAATAATTTAAATATAATTCCTGAAATTTCATATCACTTGCCTTTTACCAAAGTTTCCAGCAACGCCGGTTGGGATAAGTTGAATGTTGCACAGCTGCGTGCCGGTATTTCCATAACTTATTCGATTGGCGGAAAAAATAAATCTTCAAGCGCCAAGAAAAAAACAGGCTTACTGAAAGTGAGCATGGAAGAAGTAAATTATTATGACAAGCAGGGCGATAAATATCCTTTGAAAAAAATAACGCTCGAAGAAGTAGAATATGGGGAATTATTCCCAATTATTCCATACATTTTTTATGATGAAAATAAGACTGAAATCACGGAAAACTATCAAGCACCTGTTGGAATGAACGCTGCCGGCAGCTTCGTTATTCCCGATTTGCCAAGCGATGCAATCGAAATCAACAAGAAAACTATTGATATTGTTGGCAAAAGAATGGCGGAATATCCCAACGCCAATTTGAACATAACGGGCACGATTGACATGAAAAAGGAAACAGATTTGTCGATTGCTGAAACTCGAGCTGCGAATATTAAAAAATATTTAATAAATGCTCATAATATTGACGCAAATAGAATCGCAACTTCTGCAAGCAAACTTCCTACGAAGCCGTCCGCCCAAACGGTGCAAGACGGAATTGAGGAAAATCGGCGTGTGGAATTTAGTTCGAATAATCCTGAAATATTAGCTCCAATTTTTATAAAAGGTGAGAAGCAAAGAATCGCAACTCCTGATATTATTGAATTTGTACCCAATGTAGTTGCAGATACTGTCGACTCGTGGTCGCTTGAAATAATGCAGGCTGACAGGCTTGTCAAGCAAATGACAGGCGAAGGTTCGCCGGTTGTTCGCTGGACGATTTCGCCAAACGAGCTTACCGCCAGCCAGATTCCGGTGGATTATACATATACTATCTATAGCGACGACAGAACCGCCAAAACCAATGGCACAATTCCTATCGACTTCCTATCGTCTGCAAGAAAAAAGACGATTGAACAACCCGATAAGATTATTAACAAATATTCATTAATCATATTCGATTTTGACAGTCCTGATATTTCGGCAGAAGACAAGCAAGTCATTGATAAATATGTAATTCCCAATATTAAGTATAAATCAGAAATAGATGTTTATGGGTTTACAGACAGGATCGGAAACAAGGAGCATAACAAAAAATTATCTATGAAACGGGCAACCGCTATAAAAAATTATATCAAAACTAAGAACCAGAATGTTAAAATAAATGTTTATGGCGTTGGAGATTCCGAAGCGATTTTCGATAACAATTCGCCTATTGGCCGCCATCTTTCCCGCACAGTGCAGATATATCTCGTAACACCAAAGGAATAATTACCTGCAGCTAAAAAAATGGCGGGCTTTTTCAGCCCGCCATCTGGTTTTTTATATCTATGCTAATACACAACCATCATCAATATATGTTAATTAAATCCTAAAACACCCCAACTACATGATGGGCATATCAAGCGTTTGCAAAATTAAAAGCTTGTCTTTTATGAATATTTTTTAACAATCTGCTCTTTATATACAAAAAAAAAGCCTCTCACTATTTCATAAATTAATGAAAGGCTTTTTCTAATTTATATTTTAATAGCCACACGAAGTGTGCTTAGCGTGTCAAAACCATTTGTTTGGTATCAATCAATTGACCATCTACTAAAAGTGCATAATTGTACATGCCGGCTTTTAGTACATTACCATTGATTGTAAGATTTGCATAGCCTCTATCAAGCAAATCGAATTTCGCTATTTCTTCGCCAACAAGATTATATATGCGAATACTTGCCTCTTTTGTCTCATTTGGTAAATAATATTTAATTTCAGTATTGCTTGTGAATGGATTTGGGTTGTTTTGATATAACTTTGCTTCGCTGGTTAAAACTGCTGCACCTTTCTCAAAATTTTTACCTTCAAGTTTTGCATTTAATTCTTTGATAGCTTCTACCAAAACAGGAATAAGCCCAACATAATCTACACCTAAAAAACCTTCATTGTCTTCGGAAACAACTTCTGGATAAAGTTCTTTTAATTCTTGAGCAATAAAACCGAAGTATATTCTTGTATTTTCTTCTATTTCTTTTATTGATCTTTCTATAACTAATAAATTAGCTTCGTATTCCCGCTGCTTATCAATATCATTTTCTGTTTCCGATAACTTTTTAAATTCATCATACTTAGCCTTTAATGTCTCGCTTGAGCGTTTATATTTTACACTATTCAATTTGAGCAGTTTATCAACATTTTCATTAAGAGGCTCAATATCTTTTTTATAGCGCTTATCAGAGCCACGATATTGTCCACTGCAATAAATATCGCCACGTACATCCAGACGATATTGTGGGCTCATCCATGCACCAACTCCAGAACCAACACCAATGCCTACATTCCAAATTGTGTCAATAAATACTATTCCATTTCCAGGATTCCGCACAGAACCACTGTTAATTCTGTTGATATTTAAGCCATTGCCGAACATACCAATGCTCCACATGCCCATATTTGTTGAACCGCCATTGCCAAATGTTAAAAGCCAGTTTTTAGTTGGGTCAGTACTATTTGCGTCGTTAAGCCCTATATGAATGAGCTTGCTTCCCCAAAGTTCGTTTACTTTCAATGCCTGTGCATTGACTATACCTGTTGCACATAATCCTATAAATGCAACTAATAATAAAATTTTTCTTAAGCTAAGTGTTTTTTTCATTTTTTTGTTTTCCTATATTTTATTTATGAATAATTTTTAATTATTGTTTATTTAATTTCGAGTTCGCCGTGTACTTCAAAATTGGGATTAATGATAATATCGCCACAGCGTTCGATTGTTAGTTTATTGCCTGTTGGTATTGTTGCGTTTTGTATTGTACCTTTAGCCTTCTGAGTTTGCGTTGGTATAGTACCTGTAAGGTTAATTTCTGGGCAATAATTTTGTGCCATTTTCACTGCCTCATAAGCATCAACAAGCCCATAGCCCATTTCTTCATTCCAAAACATATAATTCCAATACCCATAGCTGTAATTGCCTACCCTTCTCGCTGTTTCACAAATTATACGTCTTACCTGTACCTCCGTCAGATTTGGAGCGCTTGATAGCATTAAGGCGGCAATTCCTGACACAAACGGAGCTGCTGCAGAAGTGCCACTGAAACTTGAATGATATTGATTATTCAAGTTAGTAGTATAAATATCAACTCCCGGTGCTACAACATCTAAAAAATCTCCATAATTGGAAAAATTGGCTCTGCGATAATTTCTATCAACTGCCCCGACCGCAAGTACTCCCATGATAGAAGCTGGGTAACTAACACTTGAGTTACCATCATTGCCTGTTGAAAAAACAACAACACTGCCCTTATTGTTTCGTCCACGCGAGCTAGCATCTAATAGTTCAAATGTTACAGTTGTTGATGGAGAACCGCCACCCCAAGAATTGCTTAATACATCTGCTTTTGCAGTATACCATGCATAATTTATTCCGCGAACAAACCAAGAATCATTAGTTACCCAACCACGATTTACTACACTATAGTAAGCAATCTTAATAGGTACTATTTCGCATTCTGGTGCTACGCCGACAATTCCAAAATTATTGTCAATAGCTCCTATAATTCCTGCGCAGTTTGTACCATGTTTATCTCCTGCTTTAGGAGTACCACTCGTCCCGCCAGATGTCATAGTAATTGCATCGTATCTAAAATTACTTATGTTAGCTGCTAAATCAAGATGTGTAATTTCAACTCCTTCATCTAATACAGCAACTTTGATATTAGCACCTTTGCTTATTGTCCAAGCAGACTGAGCATTAATATCACATCTTACGCTGCCTCCATTTTGCCCTGTATTGTTAAGTCCCCATTGCGAAGAATAATACGTATTATATGGTTTTATAATTCTAGTGAAAGAAGGTTCGGCAAATTCACATAAACCCGTTTCGTACAAATTAACAACTATATCCATTATATTTTCAAGACTAACATTTAAATCTATAGAATAAATTTCTTGTTCTGGATTGATTAATTGTTTACTCTTAATATTCTGGCTCAATTCTAACTTATCAATAATTTGTTCAACGGATATTCCCTTTTTGCATTTAACAAAAATTGTTTCAGTGGGAGCCTGCAAAGTTCCATCAATATATTCTAGCATATATGTAGCACCGAGTATTTGTTGTTTTTGTTTAATGTCCTGCAGTTTAATATTCAAAGTGTCAATACTTACTATTGCAAATTGGATATTGGTTGATGGAATAATTTCAAGAGAATCCTTCTCGAATAGGGTATAGGCTTCTGTTGCTGACTTAATCTTCAAAAATATTTTGTCTTTACGCAATTTGAATTTGATTTTTTCGCCATTTGGTGCGTAAATAAAATCAGTTTGTGCATAAACCAAAACCGGTAAAACATAAAATAATAAAAGTATGAGCAATCTTAATTTTAATTGTTTCATAACTGCTTTCTCCTTATACCTGTTAGTTCCAAATAAGCATAAAAAGCATCATTTGGATGTATTTTATCGTATGCATATACTTTTCCACTAAGCACAGCCTTTAAGCCTTCTTTGGGAATTTCCCAATTTATAACATATTGTGAATAGTTGCATATTTCATAATTGTTAGACAATATTTCGCCTTTTTCCCAAAGTCCAGCTTTGCCTTCTGTAGTTATAAGTATAGGAATATCATATACTTCTTGATAATTTTCAGGAACATTTTCTTCGTTTAGAATGAGTACTTCTAAATCTTTGACATCATGAATATGTTTTGTTCCGGGATTGCAAGATGGTAGTACATTTCCTTTCGGTCTGCTGCTATCTTCTGTGCAGCTTATTAGTGTTGTGGCTATAGCCACCATAAATACCGCCAGCATCGGCAGCCATTTCAAAATTTTTGTCTTCATAAGACCTACATATTTAAATTAAATAGTGTGAAAAAATTTGTTTTTTTAATTTGTAACGCATGATATGCCTCCATTTATGAATATTTTTTAATAATTCGTATCGTTGTTGGTTGTAATTGAAAAGTTGTTGTGCAGCAGAATAGTGAAAGGTATTTATGTATATTCACTATTCTGCCGCTATTGCTCTTCGATTTCCTGTATCTCCATTTTCCTTGTTTTAAATTTATATTAATTTTTTGTAACTTTTTTTTTTGATAATTACAACGATTACATTCCAAACATAACATTTTTTCATTTAACCACCAAACTATTTTTTTAATTTATTTAATCTTTTTTGAAATATTTCAAACGCGAAATCAATTGCCGGTAAAATTCAGCACATTTTTACGGATGCCAATAGCTGTTACGCCTGATAGGGTGTTTTTGGGTATCGCGTATTAAAGTGAAAATTGATAGCGGTTGGGTATAACTGTGCATAAAAATGTAGAAACGGACCTGTGTGCATGCCCTGTGACCGGCTGAACACGCAGGTTCGCCACTACAAGCTTATCATATTTGATATAAACGCTTTGCAATAAGAATTGATATTATATTCTTTCCAAGCAGATGCGCAGTTTGGCGATGAACACATCTATGTCGGAATATGTGATGTTGAGAGGCGGTACAAGCCGCAAAACGTTGGTAGATGTAGCATTTGCAATGATGCGCTCTTTTAATAGCTCTTCAACCAATATTGCAGCCTCAAAAGTCAAAACAATGCCCAACATCAGTCCCATGCCTCTAACCTCTATAATTTTATCGGGAAATGCCCGCCTGGTATTATCCAGTTGCCCCTTGAAATATTTTCCGGCATCCTTCGCATTATCCATAACGCCTGCTTCCAACTCCTGCAGCACCGCCAACCCCGCAGCACACGCAACAGCATTGCCTCCGAATGTGCTGCCATGACTGCCCTGCTGCCATATAGTAGCCAGCGGCTCCTTGACCAGTATTGCACCAAGCGGCAGTCCGCCACCAATACCCTTTGCCACCGTAACAATATCAGGCGAGATGCCCAATGTATGGCATGCAAGGAAACTGCCCGTTCTGCCTGCACCAGTCTGCACTTCGTCGGCTATGGAAAGGAAACCAAATTTTTGCTGCAAATCGTTGATGGCAGCCACCATTTCATGAGATATGCCCGCCAAACCGCCTTCGCCCTGTATGCACTCGAATATGACGCCTGCCGTATTCTCTGTAACGGCATTTGCCAGCGCCGTGCAGTCATTGTAGGGAATAATGCGGATATTGCCAAGCCAGGGACCCATTTTGTCCTTATAACTGGGCTTGTCCATGAGAGACAGCGAGCCACATGTCCTACCGTGGAATGCACCCGTAAAGGCAATTATTTCAATTTTATTCTGGTCATACCCCCAGCGCCGGCACAGTTTTATGACGCCTTCGTTAGCCTCTGTGCCAGAATTTGCCAAAAACACCTTATTCATATTTGACATTTTAGCTAATTTTGAGGCAAGGCATATCTGTGTATCTTGATAAAAATAGTTGGATACGTGCATGTATCTACTGATTTGATTATGCACTGCTTCGATTATTTTTGGATGGCTATGCCCCAAAATATTAACAGCTATGCCTGCAAGGAAGTCGTAGTAGCAAATACCATTTTTATCCCATATCTTATTGCCCGCCGCCCTTTCAATGGCTATCGGAAGGCGTTTATATGTCGGCAAAAATATATCTGTTTCTTGTGTCATAATATTATTTAGCTGTGTCGGCATAGCATAATCTTACGAGAGCTCTCGCCCAACGTTTCCTGCTGTAGACTTTTTTGCGTAAAGAAGCGGCATGCCAAATTCTGGAAGCCTGCCGTTACTTTATATTTACTGTATACTCAACTCGTTATATCTTCGAAATTATGCTATATTTGTATAAAAATCAACACAATCATATAGTAGGTATGGAAAAGCATTTCATTTATGTATTTATACTTTTGCCAGCAATATTTTTCTGCATAGAGCTATTGTTTTTTCTATCGCTAAATCGATTTCTTCGCAAGGCTGGTAAGGCTAAATCATACTTTTATATATGCCTTAGCGTCTCTGTCATCGGCTATATCCTGTTTGTTGGGTTAAATTTTTTGCGTATCAAAATTCCAACAAACCAATCATTGCTATTAGGCTATAATTTAATATGCTTATGGATATTTCCCAAAATAATTTTGCTGCCTTTTTTATTAATTGGCAATTTGTTTGAAGCATACAAGAGAGTAAAATTAAAAAATATTCATAATTCTGCATCAAATACCTTTTCGTCAGAGCGGAGAAAATTTATTGCAACAGCTGGCTGGAGTTTGGCAAGTTTGCCATTCTTTGCGGCACTTTGGGGATATGCCTATAATACAAATAACTTACGGCTGCGAACTATTGACATATCGCTGCCCAAATTTCCTCAAGCGCTTGACGGGTTTCGCATTGTGCATCTTTCCGATTTACATTTTGGTTCGTTTTCTTCCACGAAGCAGTTTGAAAACATCTGCAATTATATTAATTTAAATTTATCTCCAGATTTGATATTTATCACCGGTGATTTTGTAAATTATTCGAGCAAGGAATTGCTGCCATATATTGATTTGCTGAATAGCTTATTTGCTCGATACGGCAAATTTGCAGTTTTGGGCAACCATGATCATTATGCTAATATAAAAGAAATAGAAGACTTAATGAGGAAAACAAACATACGTTTACTTAACAATGAGTGCTTTAATTTGAATACTCATGCTGGAAAATTACAATTAGTTGGCATTGACAACATCGGCGATGATCAGCATTTTGGCGATATTGACAAAGCATTTGCGCACGTAAATGAAACCGCCGCATGCCTTTTTCTATGCCACGATCCTGCCGTTTGGGATAAATATATTTTAAGAAAATTACCGGCTGATATTACATTCGCGGGGCACACTCACGGCGGGCAAATTGCAGTCCCTTTTACTGACGGGAAGTTAAATCCTATGTCGCTCAAAAATCAAAGAGTTGCTGGATTATACCATGAGTCGCAGCAATATTTGTATGTAAATACCGGAGTTGGCACTACAATGCTAAATATGCGCATCGGAACCACCCCAGAAATTAGCATTTTCAATCTCTCCCGCACAAATAATCTGGTATAAGTGGCATAAAAGCAAAGAATAGAATTAATGTTTTCCCAAAAAATCAGATATTGTTAAAATTCCATATATATTTCATATACTTATAATTATGTTAATTCTATTTGTCTCAATAGCAGATAATTGATAAATGCTATATGCCAATTCTACAATCAGGATAACACAAAAAAAAGGCTCGCGATTGAAGTGCAAGCCTTTTTACAAATGGATATTGAGATAATTAATTGAATTTTATGGAATTAATCGATTGCTCAAATATTGGCAGATAGTCTTTTTCCTCTGGAACAAACCAATACATTGATACGCGGAAAATTTTATTATCTTTTTTAGCGAAATAAACACGAGATTTTACATCTTTCGTCGGCTTGTAAGAAATCATGTAAGCATCAATTCCACCTAATTTTTTACCGCTCAAGGAAGAAGCAGCGGGATAGCGAGAAGCCAATTCTGTTGCCGCTTTTTTGAAATCAGAAGTCTGAGAGCCATCCAGTACATCCACCAATATGTTGCAATCAGCGCGTCTATCGCCAACATAATTATTCGAAGCAATTGCATCTTTGGTTGGAGATTTGCCTAAATAAAAATTGTCTGGAATGGAGATGGAATATCCATTTCCTTTCTTTTCAACCAATGTTGCCGACGGTCCTGGCAATTCTTCAACATTTGTAATCGTATCTTGCCTTTTTTCTTGGGTTACTGCAAGTTTTAAACTTGAAATAACAGCATTAAAATTTTCTTCATAATTTTGCCAACTACCATCAAATGCTTCTATTTTCAAAGAAGTATAAGTTATGTTGTCCTTCGAAGCGATTATGAAAATTCCTTTAAAGCCACCGCCTGTTAGATCAAAACCATAATCAAATCGTTTTCCCTGCACGCCATCGACAGTGATGCTTGACTCTTTGTAGTACTCATCAGGAAACAGTCTGGATTTTTTAATCAATGTGTCAAATGTCTTAGTTTCTGTAACTTTTGTCGCATAAACATCAATCATTGCCCCTGGAAAACCTTCCGCATCATATTTCATAAATCGTGATTTTGCATCATTTGACGAAAATACCACGAACCTCTCGCCTGGAGTTTTGGCAGTAACCCAATTCGACGGATACTTAATGCCAAACTTGATTAATTCGTCGTTATAATCTGCAAGATTTGTTATTTCTACCGGCTTTGGTCCTTGCTTGCAACCGGTAATCATAAGACATGTGAACAAAGTACACAATAACAAAATATTCATTTTTTTCATTTAAAAATCTCCGAGTAGTAAATAAACAACAATACGAATATAACAGTTTTAGCCAAAATAAAAAACAAAATTCATAAAATACAGGAAAATTTTGTGAACACCATTCTATGTACTATCCTGAATTTTTAATTTTATTTTATATCATCTTTTTTCTTTCTTTGGAAAGATTAAATCCAAGAGCAAAGCGTTTTCTCCTGTTTCGATATTTTTCGACAATAATTTTTAATAATTTCGCACACCCGATTTTTAAAAACACCTCAGGCAATGCAAATGAGGTTTTTTGTGTAGAGGCAAGATTTCAACCGCAACTCTCAGTAAATAAGGTGTGTTGAAATTTTTTTTGTGTTATTTTATACTATAATGCCATAAAAATGCTAACTTTGTAATATTTATGGATTTTTGATTATTTCATTTTATGGAACTAGAACAGTCTAACAATGTGGAAATTCGGAAGGCGATGGACAGTTTGTGGAATGCCGCAAAAGCTGCTGTCGACAAATTTAATGTAACAAGCAAAAAAATAAATGGCTTACAAAATCAATTCGATTTTTTTGAAAATTCTCTAAAAAAGAAAAATCAAGAATTAAATGAAAAAAATCATGAAATTAATAAATTGGCACAATCAATAAATGATAAAAATGACAGAATTGCGACGCAGTATAATGAAATAGAATCTTTGAGAAACAGGCAAGAAAAATTTGCAGAATTGGAAACTAATTATTTTGCACTTTTTAATGAAAATCAAAATTATAAGGCAGAAGCGGAAAATTATGCCAAAAAACATGACGAATTTATCGAATTAAACGAAAATTTAAATAAAAAGCATGCGGAATTTATGGACTTACAAAATCAATTTGCAACGCTCAAAAATTCTTTTGAACAGTTACTTGAGGAAAATAAAAATTTACAAAAAATTAACCAAAATTTTGATTTTGAACAGCAAGAAATTCGGAATCGCGCTCTTGAAATAATCAGCCGAAATGATCAAATCAATAATTTGAAAATACAAATTGCTGAATTGCAAAGTGTGAATTTAAATTTAAAAAACATGCAGCAAGAAAACAAAATTTTGAATGAAAAAAATATTTTGCTTGAGCAAAAAACAAGCGAATTTGAAGAACAAATTGAACAGCTTCAACTTGCAAATAATAACGCTAACTTACATTTTTTTATGTCTATTAGCTCAATAAACAATGAAATGGCAAGCACATTTTATGAAAAAAAACATTTAAATAACTTGCTCGAAACTATCACACCTCAATTAGAATTTTTAGAAGCGAAACTTGCAGAAAAAAATTCTGAAATTGAAATTTATCAAAAAAAAACAGGCAATTTAAATCACGAAATTAACGAATTGCAAACACAAATTTCTATGCTGAATAATGAAATAGATTCTTATAAAATTCACAATGCTGGATTGGAAAATGAGAATAAAGAGCTGCATGAAAATTATCATAATTTAAACGATAACTTTGATAAATTCAAGGCAAATAGCACGGATAAAAGAATTTTCGAAGAACTAAACAGCAATTATGAAAAACTAGTAAATGAATTAAAAATTGAACAGAAAAAAAATAGCGAACTTCTGCAATCTAATGAAATATCAATCAAAAAAAATCACGAAAATAATGAAAAAATATTCATTTTAGAAAGCAAAAATTCAAATTTAACGAAAGAAATATCTAATGTACTGGAAATTTTAGAAAGTTCTAAAGAAGAATTTAAAAAAATATTTGTAGAAAATAAAGAATTAAAATTGGAAATTGAGCAAAAAAATAATTGGCAAGAAGAAAATGACAATTTGCAAGCCGAGAATAGAAGTTTCTCTGAAATGATTGAAAATCTGTCAAATAAAATGGATTTACAAGAAAAAGAATACAAAAACTTAATGAAATAAAATTATATAATTATTAAGGAAAACAAGAGATTAAAAAAACAAATAATTAAAATAGATAAAATATCTATTGCAATGGAAAATTTGAAAAAAATTAACGATGAGCAGCAGAATACGATTTTAATTTTAAAAACTGATTTAGAATATTATAAAAAACGCGTCTATGATGATGATTCGCTTTTTGCTTCAAATAATATAAATTTGGAGAGTAACATTGAAATTGAATACAAACAAATTATTGAGGCAATGAAGATTGAAATTAATAAATTTAAATCTGATATTGCTAAATACCAATATGAAATCAACGAATTAGTTAATAAAAATTTATTTTTATCCGAGCAGAACGCTGAATTGATAAATAGCTCTAAAACCATAGAATTAGTTGCAAAATCAGAAGAAGAAAATAATTTTCCTAAAAAAAACAATGAAGATATTGAGAATAAAATTGCCGATAAACTTGAAGGCTTATTATCAAAATTAGAGAAGAAAATTTAATAGCCCGACAATATATACAATATTATCCTAACAGTTTCGTTTATATTTTTTCGTATTTTTGTAAGCAAATAGAGATTAATATGCCGATTTATGAGTATAAATGCGAGGAAACAGGTAATATATTTGAAGCACAGCAAAGTATAAAAGCAGAGCCTTTAACTCATTGTATTATAAGCAATTGTGAGTGTCAAGGAAAAGGGAAAGTACAAAAATTGATTAGCAAAAATATTGGTTTGCTATTTAGTGGCAGCGGATTTTATCAAACGGATTATGTTACAAAAACCGCAAATACAGAACCTCATTCAACAGGCTGTTCGTGCTGTAAGCAAGCAAAATCTTGCCCTGCGTCTAACGAGTAAAAAATTAATTTTTGTTAATAAATCCATATATATCATGAAAGAAAAATTCCGCTCTACAACAGTAATTGGCGTTATACGCGATGGCAAAGCAGCGATTGGCTCTGACGGGCAAGTTACATTGGGACAATCCATTGTAATGAAAAACAATGCACGCAAAATAAGGAAAGTTTATAACAACCAAATATTAGTCGGATTTGCGGGAGCAACCGCTGATGCTTTTACTCTTTTGCAGCGATTTGAGGAGAAGTGCGAAACCAACCGCGGCAATCTGACCAAAGCTTCTATCGAGATGGCAAAGGATTGGCGAACCGATAGATATTTAAGGAAGTTAGAAGCGATGCTTGCTGTTATGAATCAAAAAGAAATGTTTTTAATCAGCGGCACTGGCGACGTTATCGAACCTGAAGAAGGAATTGTAACCATTGGCTCCGGCGGACCTTATGCCTTGTCAGCGGCACAAGCAATGATACGCCACACGCCGCTTTCAGCAAGGCAAATTGTGGAGGAAGCGCTGAACATAGCCGGCAATATTTGCATCTATACCAATACTCACACCACAATAGAAGAGCTTTGACAAAAGAAAATAATTTTTATTCTTCGTTTAAAAGTTTGAGTATTTCTATTTGAGCATCGTTGAGAGCGGCTTGCTCGCCTTTTTTCCCCAACAATGCCTCTGAAACAGCATTCTCTATTATTGCTTCTATATCCAGCCATTTGGGATGTATAAGTGTCGGTTTTGCGGATAATAATTGCTGTGCAAAAATAGATTTATTTCTGTCTTGAGTGAAAATCGAATCATTGAAGTACTTTTTATCGGCAGGGAATCCGGCTTCAGAGAAACGTTTTGCAAGCTCTATGACACTTTTGCCATTTGCTAAATATTTAATCAACTTCATGCCCAGCTGCTGCTTATCAGACTTTTTGTTCACAGCCAAATACTCTGCTCCAAGAAACGAAATTCCGGGATTCAGCATATATCTGGGCATTAAGGCAGCCCCAAAATTCAAGCTCGGATTCTCATTCTTTATTTTCTCCAAAACCCACGAACCTGAAAACATAAACCCAATCTTCCCTTGCACAAAATATGAATCTATCTGCCTCTGCGTCTCAATGATACCAGCTCTTGACAATTGCACATACTTAATCAATGCTTCACAATTGCGGCTGGAATTTAACACCGGATTACCTGTAGAATCGAAGACATCACCGTTGAATGTCCAAAACATCGGCAATATCTTCTTATACAACCTGTGCGGGTCAGAACCATTAGCACCAAATCCATAGATTTCCTTCTCTGGATTATTGATTATATTCGCCTCATCCAGCAGTTGAGAATAATCCTGCGGAGGTATCGTATCAAGTCCAGCCGCCTGCATCAGTGATTTATTATAGAACATTACACGAGTGTCAACAGTCCAAGGCACTGCATAATATTTGGAATTCCACTTGGCAGGAGGAAGGGATAAATCAATGAAATTGCCCATATCGACAGAGTCAGGATTGATTTCACTCAAGATGTCCTTTGAGGAGAATTGGCTCACCCAATCTGCCCCTAATTCCAAAACATCAGGTGCAACGCCAGAATTGAATGCTGCTATCAGTTTAGTTTTCCCATCATTCCAGCTCAATTCTGTAAGCTCCACTTTGCAGTTGTTCTCCTTCTCAAACACCGCAATCAGATCCGCCACAGCTCTCTTTTGGTTAGGTTCGCTCCAAAAATGCCAAAACTTTATGGTATTCGGCTCTTTCGCCTTGTTATTGCATGAAATGCAGCCAATAATTATAAATAGATATATCAATATCTTTAGAATGTTCTTCATACTTCTGAAAATTAATGGTTAAACGCTATACTTTTTCAATTCGCTCATTGTAAACAGCGGCACAAGTTCGACGCCAATCTCTTTCAAGGCTTCCCTACCGCCCTGCTCTCTATCAATAACACACATTGCGTGCGTAATATCTGCGCCCAATGCCCGCAAATCTTTGACAGACAAAATAATCTGCCCTCCCGAAGTAACAACATCTTCGATTATCAATAACCGCTCGTCTGCCACACCGGCACCCTCAACCAGCTTAGCCGTTCCATACTTCTTCGCTTCTTTTCGCACAAAAACAATCGGCTTTTCGATAAGCAGACCTATGGAGGTTGCAATCGGAATGCCGCCAACTTCAAGCCCGGCAAGAACAGTAAAATCCGATGGTAGCACCGGCACAATATGCCTTGCTATCGCCGCAAGCAAATTCGGGCGCGATTCAAACTGGTATTTATCGAAATATTCATTGCTTACAATGCCCGAGCGCAGCCTGAATTCTCCCGTAATATGCGCCACATCAAATATGCTTTTAGCTAACTCTTCTCTTGTCATAAAGTTAAAATGTATGTTTAAAATAAGTCTTTTTGATTGAATAATTGCTTTCTCAAGTGCCGCAGCCCAAAAAATTGGCAGTTGCGACTGCAAAACTCAAAAAAGACAAAGCAAATATAACAAAAAATAATGAATAATTGTTCATAAACCGCATGGTATCTTTCATGCCGATTCACCCAATATAATAAATGGCACTGTTAAGCAGACAATTTATTCAGGAGAAAGACGGTCAGAAATCGGATTTGAACTTGTTATACTTCCGAAATCCAATCGAAAAAAATCCGTGCATGATGCGAGCGGCTGTTCGGGCAGATCAATAGCTTCAGGAGGAAGGCAGAGGGTATGGCAAAACTGGTCGTAAATGTTTATTGCATTTCCATTAATTATTGATTATCCAAATAGTGTGAATAGAATGCAAATAATCAACTATGTATCTGCTTTTGTATAAAAAAAAGCTACTAAATAAATAGTAGCTTTTTTGACAATTCAATGCTTGGTTTTTTCCATAAAAACAACTGCATCGTCCAGTGAAGAAAATATATGCAAATTAGAATCGACATGCGTTATTTTAAAAACCTCCATAATGGCTTTGTTGACATTAATAAACGCCAATTTGCCGCCCTCATCATAAAAATCATTGCTTACTTTTACAAAAAGTCCGATTACAATAGAGCTTAAATATGTAACGCTTTCCATATCCAATATTAATTTTAATTTATTCTGCTTTCTAAAGCTTTTAAGAAATTCCGACAATTTATCAGTTTCCTCGCCACCAATATATTGCCCTTCCAAGTAAACTATGGTATAATTTTCACATTCCTCGTGTTTATATGTCATTTTAGCACCTTTAATTGAATTTTATTAAGTTTAAAAAGTGTGTATACAAAATGTTATTTATGTATAGTTGCAGTCTTGTATGCATTAAATACGTTATTCTGATTTGTTTTGTTATAATCCATAATTTGGTTGCCATTTTCATCTCCACTTAATTCAGGCTGATTTTTCGTGGCGAGCGGTGGAGATGAAAGCGTACATGGCTGGGATTATGAACATAGTTAGAAATGTGGACATAATCATGCCGCCAACTACGGCGGTGCCCATGGCTATACGGCTGTTGGCGCCTTCGCCACTTGCAAACATCAGCGGCAATATGCCAAGTATGGTTGAAAAGCTGGTCATCAATATAGGGCGCAAACGCTGGGCGGCGGCGCTCTGGATAGCTTCAATTTTGCTCATGCCTGCCTCCTGCTTTTGGTTGGCAAACTCGACTATTAATATGCCGTTTTTCGCTACCAAGCCGATAAGCATAATGATTCCTATTTCACTGAAAATATTCATGGTTATGCCGCTGAAGTACATAAATATCAATGCCCCTGCAATTGCCAGCGGCACTGTGAACATGATGATTAGCGGATCTTTGAAGCTCTCGAACTGAGCAGAAAGTATCAGAAATATCAGCACTAATGCAAGCACAAAGGCAAACATTAGGCTTGATGAGCTTTCACGAAAATCTTTGGATTCACCTGTTAATGCCGTGCGAAATGTCTCGTCCAATGTCTCTTTGGCGATTCTATCCATCTCGTCCAATCCCTCGCCCAAAGTAACGCCCTGTGCCAGCCCTGCCGATACGGTAGCAGAGTTAAATCTGTTATATCTATAAAGTTGCGGAGGAGCGGCTGCCTCTTTCATATCGACAATATTATCCAATTGAATCATATTGCCGTCACTATTTTTGACATATAATGACTTTAGGTATAGCGGCATATTGCGCTGCTGGCGGTTTATTTCTGCAAGTATCTGATATTGCTTGCCATTCATATAAAAGTATCCCATGCGCTGGCCGCTTAGTGCATATTGCAGGGTTTGCCCTATGGATAGCGTGCTTACACCCAGCAGTGCAGCCTTATCTCTGTTTATCTCTATCTGCGTTTCAGGCTTATTGAACCGCAAATCAACATCCGCCATCTGGAACATGGGGCTTTCATTTACCTTATCCATAAATTCAGGTATAAACTTCTCCAGTTTGTCAAGGGTTGGAGCCTGCAATATATACTGCACAGGCATGCTTGCCCTTCTGCTGCCAAAGGTTGATTGCTGCTGTACAAGTGCCATAGCCTGTGTTTCCTTGCGGGTGGCTTTTGCAAGAGACTGCGCTATATCCATTTGGGTACGCGACCTGTCTTTTATATCATCCAGTACAATCCTTACCATTCCGCGAGACGAACGCACCAGTGTGATATTGAGCTTCCTTTCCGGCACTATGGAATCAGCCAATTGAGAGATGCGCATTGTATAATCCCTGTAATATTCATAAGTAGCTCCCTCCGGAACACGTGTATTTATCATCACTTGCGATCTGTCTTCGAGCGGTGCCATTTCAGACGGTATTGATGTAGCCAAAAAGGCAATAATTCCAAGAATGATAATGACAAAGGGCAATGCTATGATTTTATGCGCCAGCAAATACTTTAACGCACGGCTATATATGCTGTTCATGCCCGAAAAGAACGGCTCTGTCTTGCTATACAGCCAATTTTCTTTCTCCTTCCTCTTTAGTATCTTGGTGGATATCATAGGCGTAAATGTCAGTGCCACAAAGGCGGAGATGATAACAGCACCCGAAACTACAATGCTGAACTCCCTGAACAGCCTGCCGGTCATGCCCTGCATAAATACAATGGGGAAAAACACAGCAACCAATGTTATAGTGGTCGATATTACGGCAAAGAATATTTCCTTTGAGCCTTCTATACCTGCCTGTTTCGGCTTCATGCCGCGCTCTATGCGCAAATAAATGTTCTCGGTTACAACGATGGCATCATCAACCACCAAGCCGACAGCCAATACCACTGCAAGCATTGATAGCACGTTGATGGAGAAGTTGAATATGTACATTACGAAGAATGCGCCAATAAGTGAAACGGGTATAACAGTGCATGGCACAAGGGTTACACGCCAATCGCGCAGGAAAAAGAATATGATTAGTACTACAAGAACAAATGCAATGTATAGCGTTTCCTGCACCTCGTTAATTGATGCCCTTATGAATCTTGTATTGTCAAATGCAATATCCAATACCACATCTTCCGGCAGGTCTTTCTTTATCTCCTTCATGCGCCTTGCTACTTCGTCGGCAATCTCGATTTGGTTTGCACCGGGCTGAGGTATGATTACAACACTGACACCGGGTGTTCCATTGCAAGTCAAAAACGACCTGTAATCTTCAGCGTCTATTTCTGCCGTGCCAATATCTCCAAAGCGAACCACATTATAATCGCTTTGCTTAATAATGATATTGTTAAATTCCTCTGATGATGAAATCAAACCCAAAGTGCGTATGCTTAGCTGCACCTTATCGCCTTCGATACTGCCAGACGGCAGCTCAACATTTTCCCTGTCTATAGCTTGCTTTACATCCAATGGAGTGATGTTATATGCCGCCATTTTAGCAGGATCAAGCCATAGCCGCATCGCATACCGCTTTTCACCCCATATCTGCACAGAGCTAACATTAGATACCGTCTGCAACCGCTCTTTGACGGTTAAATCTGCTATTTCGCTAATCTCCAGTAAAGACCGTTTCTCGCTTTGCACCGTAACCTGCATGATAGGGCTTGCATCGGCGTCAGCTTTTTCCACAGTTGGCGGATCGCAATCGCTCGGCAAAAGCCGCTGCGCCCGAGATACCTTATCCCGAACATCATTGGCGGCAGTTTCCATATCAACACTAAGCTCAAATTCGACAGTAATACGGCACTGTCCCTGGCTGCTCGAACTCGACAGCGAACGGATACCGGGAATGCCGTTTATATTCTGTTCCAAAGGCTCGGTAATCTGGCTCTCAATAACATCGGCATTGGCACCCGGATACGATACATTCACAGAAATAATAGGGTTATCGACATTAGGATATTCCCGTACCCCGAGATATGTGTATCCAATAATGCCCATAATAAATATTATAAGCACTATCACGGTAGCAAGCACCGGACGATTTATGCTAAGCTCTGATAAAGTCATAGTTTACTTCTTTTAATTATAATATTTTCAATATTTATGAATATTTTTTAATAAATATGTTGTTGGACTGGCAGTAATTTTGCCAATTTTTGCCTCCTAATCTTTTAGACCTGATAAATTGTGTTTAGTTATATCAAAAATTTTTGGTTATGCCTCATATATAACTAACCGGGAAAATTATTTCGCAAAATTATCCCCAGCTTAGCTGCTTTCCGCCAAGCAGATGACAATGAATATGAAAAACAGTCTGTCCCCCATGTTCGTTGCAATTCATAATGAGACGATATCCTTTTTGTTCAATTCCTTTCTGCTTGGCGATTTCAACCGCTGCAAGCATCATTTTGCTGACTATATGTATATTTTCTTCGTTCAAATCGTTCGTTGTAGGTATTTGAATTTTGGGAATAATAAGTATATGTATGGGCGCTATGGGATTGATATCGTTGATAGCTATTACATCTTGATTTTCATATACTATGTCCGCCGGTATTTCACGTTTAATGATTTTTGAAAATATTGATTCACTCATTTTGGTCTCCTTGTAAAGGTTTTTTATAAAAAAATAGGCTCTCTGCTTTGCTACACAGAGAGCCATGATTTCAAGCCAATCTAAGATTAATTATTCTTGATATAGCTCATTTTCTTTGAAACTACATTGTCGCCAGCAGTTAATCTCAATAGATAATTACCTGTTGCTACCTGAGTTCCGGCATGATCTCTGCCATCCCACTCGAACATTAAATTACCTTTCAGCTCGCCATCAGCAAGGACGCGAACTACTTTTCCAAATATATCAACAACTTCAACTCGTGCCATTTCTGCGTCAGGCATATATAGCTTAATTCTTGTCTTGTCATTGAACGGATTAGGTGAATTTTGTTCAAGCGCAATACTTCTTTCGTTGTCATAAGTTACTTTTACGATATTATCATTGTGGCAAGAAAGAGTACCATCGCTATCCATTTGAGTCAATCTGTATAGATAAGTACTTCCATTCACAACATTTGTATCCATGTATTTGTATGTTCTCGCAGTAGTTGCATTTCCAGCGCCTCTAACAAAATCAAGTTCTGTCCAGTTATTTTCCTCTGAATTTGCTCTTTCGATATAGAAACCATAGTTATCTACTTCCGAAGCAGTTTCCCAAACAAGTTCTACACCATTGCTACGGGCAGTACCATTAAGAGAGACAAGCTCAACAGGATTCACGTCATCAGAACATGGATAATGCGCAGTATCTGGTTCTATTGTTTTAAGTCCAAAGTATGGTTTTAACAATGGAAGCCATGTTCCTCTTGTAAGAGTATTGTACTCTTTATTGCCTGCTGGTAGAGCTCCAAAATGATCTAGATGCGCATAAGCTACATGGCCTCGAGTGGGCATAAATGGCTGCCATGCACCTTCATTTATAATATTTTGGTATGCAAAAATATTATTATTTTCATAAACATTTCCATATTCTTTATCAACCTTTGGTTTTCTCAATTTTTTATCAACCATTAATTGCCATCCATCTCCACCTAGTACACCTTGGTTATTAGCACTGATTTTAGTTGTTTTCATTGCCATTCGGCTACCTGAAGCAGCAAGTTCTATGCCTGTTTCACCTAACTGTGCAATAGCAATCCAATAAGTACCTTTTTCAAGATATAAAGGCTTTTCAAATTCATATGTTACATATTCTCCTGCTTTAGCGGGGGTAATACTCTCTTCTCCCAATGAATTCTTTGCAAGCAATCTCCTTGCATACAATGTCTCAGAATTGGCTATTTTGTTTGATGCTGGTACATCTGTTGCTGTATTTGGATAAACACTGAATGCGATGTCATCAAATGCTTGGTTTGCGTTAGCAAACATCGCTATGGCACCTCTTATAGTATCGGAAGCAGATAAAACAAATTTCACTGCAATTTGCCCAGAAAGGACACCATTGATTGGACCTGGATAACCAGGAAGCAATCTTTGCAAACTTCCACCTGCTATGTAATCAGTCCATGGCACATTCCCAAAATAATAATTTCTATAGCCAGATTTGTCTCTAAGAGTAGCCATTGTTTGTGGACCTTGCTGATTAAAACCAGAAAAAGAAGCACCCCATAAGCTCAAGCCTCTGCCCGTACCGCCTGTTTCAGCATTTACATCATTTGAACCTCCTTTGATATAAGCAATTTCAGAACCAAATTCTAAATCAAATGTAGAATATGTAGTATCGTTTGTCCTGTCCATATCATTACCAGGATAAATAACCATAGTTTGCAATGTAAATTTAGTAGTACCTGGATCAGCAAATCCACGTGCATTAAACTGAGGGAATGTCAACTCTATACTACTACCTGATTTCAAACTAGATTGTTGTATTGTACGACAATATACAGGCAAACTTTTAGTATCAGTACCTTTAAATATTTTAGTTTTAATAATAAACGGAATTGCATCGTGTACTGATACATTAGACAAACGTACTAATACACTTAAATCGTTAGCTTGAGAAGCAGGCACCACTGCATATGGCCAAATTATTTTGACTGCTTCAACTTCTATATCCGGCGTTTTATTAGAATTAGGACTAACAATAGCTACATTATCAATAAAAAATATATCATCACCAGATGGATCACCAGGATGGTCTGAATCTCCTAAATTATCTCCAGAAGCTCCGTTGGTTTCAATTGTTCTTATTCTAAATCTAAAGTTTTTTCCACCATCAAACGCACCGTCACTATAATAATCAGGTATTGGCACTGAATATTTATAAAATTCATAATCAAAACCATTGTCATAAGGATTATACATAATACCGGCTACGACTTTGTTATTGTACATAATAGTATCATTCCAACTAATAGGTTTATATATTTTTTTGTCAGCATAAGACCAACCCAAGAAATAACCACCACCACCATATATAGCTAATGCAGGCGCATTCGTTACCGTCTTTTCTATAGTACCGTTATTCCACTGAGGGTTATATCTCCAATATTTATTGTTATTACCCGTCGTCGAATCTTTTATATTATCGCTTCCCGTGTTTGTTATATTTTTTATACCATCAGCACTTGGTTTTAAAAACTCAATAGCAAGATAATCGAAAGAAGGAGCGCCCGGCTGAGTAGATCCAGGCTTATAGGCCCCTGTAATAGAACCATTTTCATATCCACCATTAAAAACAACTCTGGATTCAAGACCTGTCAATTGGGCATCAGCGAACCCTCTTCTAGCATCTATATTTGAGTAGTTCCTTTGAACAGACAAAGTAAGTATAGAGCCATTTTTATTTCTCAAATCAATAGGAAATGAAGTTATTTTATCACCAACTACTCTATTATTAGATGGATTCGGATTCCAATTCATTTGAATAAAAGGAGATAATAATCCTGCAATAAGTTGTTCGTCATTTTTAGCATAAGCCAAACCTAAAGGAGGCATCGGATATTCTGAATTATTTGTACTAGCAACGACTCGTGGTCCTTCATTGTCATTATGTACCCATTTTTCAATTGATGGATAAGGTGTACCATTTATAATATGGTAATTGTTATCAGAAACATTATCTTTAAAATCTTTGATTCGCCGTATTACCCAAAATTTAACTTTTGAAGAATCATCAAAAGGCCAGTTATCTCCTATTACTTCGCCTGTTTCAGGGTTTATTGCTTCTGTTATCGCTTGCGCTTCCATTAAGCCTACTTGCAAATCAATATATTCATTAGGTAAAAACTGTGGAAACTTTATTCGTGCGAATTCATACGCTGGTATCCCATTTTGATTATCTGCCATAGGCTTATCAACAGCAGTATATTCTCCCTGGTTAACAGAAACATCCACATACCTAACGCTTGAATATTCATCTTGCGAACACCTTATATCAGAAGTGTAATCAGGTAAGCGCAAACAATATTCTGACACTTTTGCAACTCTATTGTAAATAAATCTATCATAAGCAATATTTCTTACTCTGAAGCGAGCTTGAAATTGAAAATCCTGTTTAACAAAATTTACTCCTCTTGCTCCTTGTATTTCATTTGTTAAATTTTGGACTATAGCCACAGGTTGCATCGAGCCTAACCTTTCTTCTCCTGCAAATAATTCAAAAGGATCATATTGATCTTGCACATCTGTTGTTTTAACTTCTTCCGTATACTCTAATCCTGAGCCTGCCTGCTTGCTTCTTGTTAGATATTGCACATCCACAAGTCTCAACGCATTACGCCATTGTTTGAATTTTATAGAATAATTTGGACTAATATATCCATAATTTGTAGCATTGAAGGCTTGATTTCCATAATTTTGTGATGTGTATTGTTTGTATTCTCCAGCCCATGGAGTTTGTTCAGTACTTTCTTTACTTGAATAGTTAGTGTGTCTAGCGTATCCACCGATACCAACAAGTGCATATGGACTCAGATATACTGCAGGCTCATACCGAACAACTGCATAAGGACTGCTACCGAATTGATCACCATACTTAACTTTACCATAAAACTCTCCATAAACAAATGTTATAGAACTATCCCTTCTGTCAAGTACTACCTGACAACTTCCCGACATTTGATCATTATCACTAGACCCATCAGCCAATCTTGGCCTTCCAAGTTCTCTAATAGTAAATCCACGTTGCTGACCTGGTATCTCATACTGTCCGGGTAGTATTGTTAAATTTTTATAATATATAATTAGCTTATCCGAACTTAATGATCTTTTATACCAAGCTTGTCCATAATCATCTGTTACTTTACGAATGGTATCATACTGTGGCAAATAAAAAGGTCCATAAAATGGTGCTATGTATGCACCTCCAGGAACGGTTAGAAAACCGTCTATCTTAGCATTCAAGTTATTCGTCACATTTTCTCTAATGCCACCTTGTTTATTTGTTATATCTCCACCACACACAACGTATTTATACCCATAATCATCTGGCGTTGCATCATTTAATGAAGCTTCGCCTTGCAGTCGAGAACGTTCTCCACCAACAAACCAATCTGCACTCATAGGATCATAACAATCTTGCATGCCCGCGGGTATAACTCTTTGACCATTATTATTATAGAAATATCTTCTGTTTACCAACGCTATAACACCTTTAGTAGATACATAAAAGCTGTCATAGCGAATGCTATTAAAATAAAAAGCAAAACCTAATGGAATTGGACCCGCAATAGCTCCATTAACAGAATCTACCGGTGTTTGCTTGTCGTTCTTATCAAACATGTAAGCACTTTCCGCTGGATTTCTAAAATAATTTTTACCTTCCTTGGTTCCATTGCGATCGGCTATTGGTACCTGTCTTGGACCTGAAAGTATCCTATACCATAGGTTTTTCTCCACAGTTGTAGGAACCAGTGCATTATCCGTAGGCTTCCAAGCATCCCATACTGTTCCAGGATTACCATTATCCATAAAATAATATCCGGTTGAAATAGAAGGTACATTCTTCGGATTACCTATTTCCGTAAATGGTTTAGGGGTTGTGGAAACATCATCGTTACTAGGATTAAACGTACTTTTAGTTTGTCCTAATGCAGAGTCACACAATCCCAGTGTTACCAATGCAAACATGGTAACAATTAGACATAATTTTTTCATTTCGAACTCCGAAATTTGTTATTAAAAATATTGTTATTATAATTTCTTAAGTTAATTTTAGTTTTATCTTTTAAAGCGCCAGCCTTTGTCTTCATATTCAAAAATCCAGCCAACTATTTTGCCTTCATCAAATTCATCAAAATTACCCCAATGACTTGCAGTATAATAAAACCTTGATCCCGTAGTATCACCTATTAAATCACTTGCCTGTCTTATTATTTTTTTTATTCTGTTTTGCCAATCCAGCCAATTGTTTTCACGCAAATCTATCCAACCATCATAGCACCATTTTTGTAAATTTTCAGATGAAAGTTCATATTCTTTTTCTGCTCGCTGTACAGGAATCTTAACATCCTTGCCACGTAAATATTTCTTACCGTCAGGCGTCAATATCACAAGTCCTATCGACAACATTTGCTGTCTCAGTGTATGTTCTGCTGTAATAATTTCAAATGCTTTACTGGAAAAATCAGCAACTGACATATCAAGAAATCGTTTCATCGAACCTGCTATTCTTCTTATTAGGTAGCCTTCATAAAGCAGCTTAGATAACCTTGGCGGACCTAACAATTCAAATGCTACGCTGTCAACACCATGTTCTTTTTCCATTCTTTTTACACTATCCAGAGCCACGCTTCTCAATATGCCTGCCCTATATGTAGGACCTAGTGCCATAGAATCAAGTCCTTGTATAACATCTTTGCCAGAGTTGCCGCCTCTTATTTCAAAAACAAGGTACTCTGCTATTTCCTCCGGCGTAACCATTTCCATTTGTCCCAGCGCAGATATAGCCTCAAATTCGCCTCTTGAGAAAAGCCCATTTTCACCTGTATCAACAAAGACTGATTTAAACACATCACCACTGTCTTCTATGCCATCTACATCGCCAAAAACGAACTTGCCATTTGCTGGACGTGCTTTTTCTATTGGCATATCAACCAATGGTATTGAACGCCCCTTGCGTTTTACTTCCCCGTATGCTATTCTTTTCCATGCAATTGTTGCTGCAGGCTTAATTTCTTTAACTATAGGCCCATCAGGCGTTCTTGCCAATAGATAAAGGAGCAATGTATGAGCACCACCCACAGCCGTTTTTGACATCAATACCTTCGATGGACGTTCTTCACTATGCGTGTATGGAATATTTAACCCCATACCGCCTGTGCCTGTTGTACCAATCTTAAAATACATTTGTGCATTTGCGTCGCACAAAGCACGGTATAGTATCTGCACATGCCGTATTAATTGAGGTATGTATGAACTTGCCATTATAATTTCTGCTGTCTCTTGCTGCAAAGAAGCAGTTTCTATTTCTTTTAATCCCGTAACCGTTGAGTTATAAATATCAAGATATGCAATGCCCGTAGCAGTATTCATACAATCAATTACAACATCTGGCTTAATATCTGTTACCATTTGATAAAGGGCAGACCGATTTAGCATATTATCGTCTAAATCAAAGAAAATGTCCTTTATATGCTCAACTCTTTTACCTTCACCGGTAATTATGTCATTAAAAGGCATATCTTTCCACTCTGTTCTTGTAAACAAGTTGCCCCATCGCGGAACGAACATATCAGGATTAGCCTTTGGATATTCTTCTCGCAAAAGTACGCAAGCACTTTCCGCCTCCTCTTTTTTGAGAGAAGCGATCACTATTTCAGCAGGCTCAAACTCCATAAGCCTGCGTGATATGGCAGAGCCAACGAGACCAAACCCACCTAATATTAAAACCTTAGAGCCTTTTATTTGCATTTTTATTCCTAACGAAAAGTAGCCAATAATTCAATTTATAGTCCTGACAACTTCCAAATTAACAAAAAAAAACTTTTCCACAAACTTTTTTTTATGTTTTGAGCATTTTTTCCAATATTTAATCAATTTTAGAGTATAAAACA
>JAVBOP010000212.1:0-6744 GCA_031550405.1 Kapaibacterium sp. (SeqCode) | reverse complement strand
TGCCTGTCTAAAAACAAGCTTTTATGCCGTATATCGGCTGCTATTATGTTGTCTAAATCTTTCATAATGGTGTTTAATTAATTGCACACCGCAAACTTAAACAATATTTTTCATATATGCAAGTATTATTTTTATTTTTTTAAACCTCGCAAGATTATGTAATATGATTATTTGCTGTAGATAAGTTTATTAGCAGAAATGCTATAAAAACATAAATTTACATTTCATATTTTCCTTGTATAGCTCTTTTATTTGGTAAGACAGGGACAGATTTGGCTTTGTGTTGTTTCGGAAATTTTAAAATCGGAAAAAGGTTCAAAATTGGCAATCATTTTTTTTACATTTTCAAATTTTTTATATGCTCCATCTGTATTCATTTCCCAGTACTTACGAGCCTCGGCATTGGTAAAATTACAATATTGCATCAAAATTATTGAGGCAATATAGCCAGATTGATGCCAGCCATTCCAGCAATGCAAATAAATTGGACCAAGACTAGGATTATTTATCCTGTCATATACCATCTGCATGATTTCTTTCTGCGTAATTTTACTCATTCCTGAATTTTGTATGTAAAGCAACGTGTCATTGCCGCAAGTTATAGCTTTATCAGCAGTTGAAAAATTTTTACCATATAAATATATCGC
The DNA here is from genome assembly GCA_031550405.1 of Kapaibacterium sp. (SeqCode). Taxonomy (GTDB): domain Bacteria; phylum Bacteroidota; class Ignavibacteria; order Kapaibacteriales; family UBA2268; genus JAVBOP01. The sequence goes on along the minus strand of JAVBOP010000212.1, from coordinate 6,097 downwards.
AGTTGAAAAACCGCTTTCACACAAATTCTGTAAACCGTCTGGCGGCAGCGGATTATGATTATTCCGTTTATTTGTCTTGTGATAGAAATTATTTGCGCCGCCGCGATAGGCAATTCCATGCAAAATTGGCTTCATATTGCGCGTACCGTAAAGCTCGGGAAAGCCATTGCCGAAATTATCCGTAATTTTTTCATTAAGACAATTCACTTTAAATAAATTTTTGTAAAACTCAATTTTTTCAGATAATGTATTGAATTTATTGCTGCTTAAGTGATATTCTGATTTTAGAGGATTTATATTAAGAAGTATTAATACAAACAGGAATAATGAATTTTTTTTCATTTTTCATCCAATATTTTGACAATGATACAAAATTACATATTTTTTTATTACTTTTGAAGTTTTTATAGTGAAAAATGAGAATAATTTCAGGAAAATACAAGGGACGGAATTTTATCGCCAAATTGCCAACAGGAATACGACCAACGCAGGAGGCGGTGCGGGAAACCATTTTCAATATTTTGAGCAACCGTATGCAATTTGAGGGAAAAACTGTTGCAGATATTTGTGCTGGAGCCGGAATGTTGGGAATTGAAGCGCTGAGCCGCGGTGCGAAAAAAGTGCATTTTATCGATAAAAATCAAAAATCTCTTGATTATATAAAGAATAATTTATCTACAATAAACGTCGATAATGCGTCTTTCGATTTGCATCGACTGGATGCTACACAGTTCGTTAATCATTATGCCAAAACGATTTCGCCATCGAAGCAATTGGAGATTATTTTCGTGGATCCGCCTTATAATACTGGCATAGTCAATGACATTATTTGCCGTATTTCCGAGAAAAATATCCTTGCCGATGGCGGAATTATCGTCGCCGAAAGTGCGATTTTTACTCAAATTTTGCTGCCAAACAATTTTATATTATTTACCGAACGCCAATTCGGTGCTGCCAAAGTAACTCTGTTAATTAAAGAGAAAAATTATGAATAAAAGTTAATAAATCCGCGCTATGTTTGAGAGTATTAGCTAAAGATAAACATTTTTTATTTGAAAATTTTTCAACATTGCAAACGCTTGATATTCCTCATGCCTTAATCTGTGAAAAATAAAAAAAAAGATAGAAATATATCTAAAGGTAACACTCTCAATATATCATCATTATAATTTTTCTATTATTGGAATTAGAAAATCTATTGCTTTATGTAAGTCGTTGATATTTTTGTTGTTATCAATAATAAAATCAGAATTTTTTATTTTTTCTTCTTGCGAAATTTGAGATTTCATAATATTAGTAATGCGATTTTTATTCAGGAAAGCACTCCGCTCCATCAGGCGTTTATAGCGAATATCATCCTTCGCACACACCGTAATAATGTAATCAAATCCGCGCTCAAGATTCATTTCAAAAAGCAATGCGATTTCAATGAAAATTAATTTTATTTTTTGATTTTCCAAATTTTCAATACAATCCATAATTTTTTGAATTACAGCAGGATGCACTAATTGATTCAGCTTTTCCAAACTTGCAGGAGAATTTTCGCCATCGAAAACTATATCTGCGATATATTCGGCATTATATTTTCCATTGGTATATGATTTTTTTCCAAATTCTTTTATTAAATTTTGTTTAATATTTTCGTCATTTGCTATAATGTTTTTTGCTAAATCATCGGCATTGATAACTGTAAATCCTTGATGAATAAGGTGTTGACTCACAGCAGTTTTGCCGGCTCCTATACCTCCAGTGATTCCTACAAGCGTTATTCGTCTATCCATTTTAAAACAAAAACCTTACTTTTGAAAATGTTTTAATAGCTTTTTCCTTCTCAGTTTTAGGAATAGGATTTTCTTTCAAATCGAACATCCTCAAATTATTCAGTCTTGATATTGACCGTGGAATCGCCTTAAGTCTGTTATTTGCAAGCAAAATAACTTTGCAATTATAAAGTTCTGTTATCTCATCAGGAATTATGGCAATGTCGTTATTATTCAAATTCAGCGTCGTAATATTTTTTAAATATTTTATTTCAACAGGCAAACTGGAAATAAAATTATTAGATAAGTTCAAGTATTTTAGGTTAGTTAGATTGAAAATACTTTGTGGAATTGCAGTGAAATCATTATATGACAAATCAAATTCCACCAGATTTTTCAAATTCTCAATTGCAACAGGTAAGTTATTTAAATGATTGCCACTTATATCAAGATAGCGGAGGTTTGCCATTTCAAATATATATTTTGGCAAATTTCTCGTTTGCGAATGGGCAATGCTCAAAGATGATAGATTTACCAAAAATTTAATTTTTTCCGGTAATTCCTTTATTTTATTATCGCTTATATTCAATTCAGAAAGTGAATAAAGTTTGCATATTTCATCATTTAAGTATGTTATATGGTTCGAACTTAAATCAAGGGAGATCAAAGATTGCAAAGCGCCGATTTCTTTCGGCAACTCTAAAATATTATTATCTGCAATAGAAAGTTTTTTTAAACTTTTTAATTTTTCAATTTCACCTGAAATAATTGCAATTTTATTTTTGCTAAGGTTAATATACGAAATGTATTTAGAAGGAATATTAAAATCAAAATAGGAAATTTTATTTGAAGACAAATCCAATTCCTGCAAATACCGCAAACCTCCAAATCCGCCAATCCGACCGGAAATAGCATTGTTAGAAAAATTAATTTTTTTTAATTTTTCCAATGCGCCAATATTTTCATCTATCTTAGAAATTTTATTTCCTGCAATATCAATGTATTCCAGATTTTTCAGCGTTAATAATTCGGCAGGAAATTCGGTAAACTTATTGTTATTTAATTTAATTTCCCTTAAATTAACCAATCTACCTATCTCCTGAGGTAACTCACTGATATTATTATTGCTTAAATCCAAGAATACCAAATTTGTCATTTCAATAACATCTATTGGAATAATAGAAATATTTTTATTTGCCAATGACAATTTTTGTATTTTATCAGCATTTTTTAAAATTTCATTTATAGATTTGGGCTGTTGCGCCCTGTTAATAGGTATAGGCTTAACTGTGTTATTTTGGGCGAATTGCACAAAATAATCATCATCAGGTGTATGTATCGAATTGTGATTATAGTTATATTCTATAGAAAAAAATAATTCTTCTGCTTGAGCCACAGAAACTAAAAGCCCAAGCAATAAAACCGTAATCAATCTGAAGTGAAAAAACATATTTAAGTCAATAAAAAAAATATTAATATTTCAGTAAAATTATCGCATTCTCCTCCAATTCATTTCCACAAATCATAGCAAATATAGCAAAAACACGACAATAAACAATCAACAGCGTAAATTTTGGGCGGATAATTTATTTCAATTTTTTTTTACTTTCATTCGTGCTTACGAATATTAATTTATGATTATTAACTATATTTGTAGCTTATTAATAACTTTAAAATATGACAAATTATGGCTAATTATAATTTTACTGAAATTGAGAAAAAATGGCAAGACTGCTGGCGTGAAAAAAATATCTATAAAGTGGAAGATGATTTTTCTAAGCCCAAGTATTATATATTAGATATGTTCCCTTATCCGAGCGGTGCAGGCTTGCATATCGGGCATCCTGAGGGCTATACTGCGACTGATATAATTTCCCGCTACAAGCGGATGAAAGGCTTTAATGTGCTGCATCCGATGGGTTTTGATGCTTTTGGTTTGCCGACCGAACGCTATTCCATGACCACAGGAATCCATCCAAATGTCGCAACAGAACGCAATATAAAGACTTTCAGCGGTCAGCTCAATCGTATTGGTTATGATTATGATTGGTCTCGCATGGTCAATACGACCGAGCCGAAATATTATAAATGGACGCAATGGATGTTCCTTATGATTTATAACTCGTGGTTTGATAAGGACTTACAAAAAGCACGCCATATTAACGAATTACCAATCCCGGCACATCTAAAAACCGAAAAAGAAATTGAAGATTATAAAGATGAATATCGTTTAGCTTATATAGCAAATATTCCTGTAAACTGGTGTGCTGACCTTGGCACCGTTTTGGCGAACGAAGAGGTCGATGAATGGCGTGGGAAGGGCTATACTGTTGAGCGCAAACCCATGCGTCAATGGATGCTGAAAATTACAGAATATTCAGAAAGGCTGCTGAATGATTTGGATTTGGTCGATTGGCCTAATTCGACTAAGGAGATGCAAAAGCATTGGATTGGCAAGAGCGAAGGTGCAGAAGTTACGTTTAAAGTTGCAAATTCCCCTCTTGTAGAGGGTGATACAAATAATAAACTACCCCGTCAGACTTCGTCTGCCACCCCTTCAATGAAGGGGAATGAATTATCGTTTCAAGTTTTTACTACACGTCCAGATACACTTTTTGGAGCAACTTATGTAGTATTATCACCAGAACATAGTTTGGTTTCGCAAATTGTTACGCCAGAACAAAAGGCAAAAATCGAAGAATATATTAAAATTTCTTCATTAAAGAGCGATTTAGAACGTACGGAATTGGCGAAAGAAAAAACAGGCGTTTTCACTGGAAGCTATGCGGTGAATCCCGTTAATGGTGAAAAAATTCCGATTTGGATTGCGGATTATGTGCTTGCTCATTACGGCACTGGTGCGATTATGTCGGTTCCTGCTCATGATTCCCGCGACTATGAATTTGCCAGAGCGTTTAACTTGCCAATCGTGCAAGTTGTTACTAATAAAGGAGATACAGCGAGCATCGAAGAGGAAGCATATACTGCTCATGATGGTTTTGCGATTAATTCTTCAAATGACGAAATCAGTTTGAATGGTCTTGCAACGCCAGATGCGATTAAAAAAATTAATAATTGGATAGAAGAAAAAGGTATTGGCAAGGCGAAAATTCAGTTTAAACTAAGAGATTGGTTATTTTCACGTCAAAGATATTGGGGCGAGCCAATGCCGATAATGTTCTTTGAAGATGGCACAAAACGCTGCCTTGATGAAAATGAACTTCCGTTAATTTTACCCGATGTTCAAGACTACAAACCAGCTGGAACAGGCGAATCTCCGCTCGCAAATGTGCCTGAATGGATGAATTTTATCGACAAAAAAACAGGCAAAAAAGCACGTTTTGAAACCAATACAATGCCGCAATGGGCCGGCTCTTGTTGGTATTATTTGCGATATATTGACCCGAATAACGACGAAATTTTCTGCTCAAAGAATAAGGAAAATTATTGGATGGCGCCGGGCGGCGTGGATTTATATGTTGGTGGTGCTGAACATGCCGTTTTACACTTGCTCTATGCCCGTTTTTGGCACAAAGTTTTGTTTGATTATGGCTATGTTTCGACAAAAGAGCCATTTAAAAAACTCTTCCATCAAGGCTTGATTATGGGAGAAGACGGCAGAAAAATGTCGAAATCTCTCGGAAATGTGATTAATCCTGATGATGTGATTGCCGAATTTGGAGCTGATTCATTGCGTCTTTTTGAGATGTTTTTGGGTCCACTCGAAGCCTCAAAACCTTGGTCTAAGACAGGTATAGAAGGCGTGAATCGATTTTTGAATCGCGTATGGCGTATGATTGCAACGGAAGATGGAGAATTATTAAAAAATATTCATAATTCTCCGCTGACGCCTGATCAAGAATATGTTCTGCATTTTACGATTAAAAAAATTGCGGAAGATATAGAAAATTTGAGCTTCAACACGGCGATTTCGCAGATGATGATTTTCACGAATGAGTTTTTGAAAGCTGATATTCGTCCACGCGAGGCGATGGAGAAATTTGTGATATGTTTGGCGCCGTTTGCACCGCATATTTGCGAGGAATTATGGCAGATTTTAGGGCATAATGATTCGGTATTGCTCCAAAAATATCCTGATTTTGATGAAAATAAAATTGTGAAAAGCACGATAGAATTTGTTGTGCAGGTGAATAGCAAAATTCGCGGCAAGATTACAGCTTCTGCTGAAACGCCACAAGCAGAGCTTGAAGATATGGCAAAAGCAGAGGAAAATGTACAAAAATTCATAAATGGTGCCGCAATTAAGAAGGTGATTTTTGTAAAAGATAAGCTGATTAATTTTATAGTGTAATAGGTTTTAAAAAATGAAAAAAATA
>JAVBOP010000232.1:0-3598 GCA_031550405.1 Kapaibacterium sp. (SeqCode) | reverse complement strand
TATCTCTAATCGTATCGGGTACAGCTTTATAATTAGCTCCAAGCTCGTTAGTTGGTTGATTATAATAGAGATACAGCGTATCAATCTTGCCACTATCTCTAATTATAGGCTGCCATAATTCCGCTTTAAATGGGAATATACCACATGTAATCCACTGTTTGATATATGCCGTCCTCGCCTTTATCTATGTGGTAGCTGGCTTTGCGTATAGGTTTTGTCATCTTACTGAAATTTCTTTAATATTTCTAACAATTCCTGTAACTAAATATGTACCCAACAACGCACCGCCAGCAATGACGAAAGGCAGTGCCTTTGGCAATGTTACCTTGATGTCATCAAGCATAGCTTGCAGCTGGTCGCTTAATTCCGTTGCACTGTCCGAAAGCCTACCCATCTGTGCTATGGCATGACCGATATCGTCAAATGTACCTGATAAATTGCTCATGATTATTTCCTCTTTTTGCCTTTTTTTGATGTTTTGTAAACAACAGCAAGGGTTACAACCGATGCACTGCCAATAATTATTGGTATCTTGTACTGGCTCAAAAATGCCATCCCATCACTTGGAACTATATCTTTATTTTCGTTCATATTCAACTCCTATGCTATTGCCTTCAATGCTCCAACCGGCGGCAGCATCAGCTTGCCACGCTTCTTAATGCTCCACACCTGAACGCCTGCAAATACTGCCACACCGTCGCCTAATATCCACGGCAGGTATTTTAATATGTTGCCAACTTGCTCAGCGGTGTTGCCTGCACCTTCTATGAGGTTGCCTGCTGCATCTATCAGCACAGTAAGCAAATAGCCGATTTTCTCTAATACTTTTGCCATTGCATCGCATAATGCTCTTGTAAATTTGATAATACCGCCGAAAGCTCCACTATACCAATAATCAGCATCCTTGAACTTGTCCGCTTGACGGGGCTTGAGTATGTATGGCTTGAGCTTATCACGCTTGATGCCCCAGTACATGTACGACAACACCTTGTTCGTGAAATCATAGCTTGTGCTTGCCATTTGAGCGATTTTCTCAACTAATGCCTTACGATAACTGTCGCTCCTATCACTATATTCATCGTAGTAATATTTTGCCTTGTCGCCTTCAGGATGTGTAGTAAAATAATGGATATAACACCATAGTATATTTGCCACATCTTGTAGCTTGTAATCGCAAAACAAAGGACTGGATTTATCCTTGTTGTAGCAAACAGCACTACAGGCAGGCTTGAGCCTCAGATACAGATTTTTCTTCTTTGAGTTGTTGGATTATTTCGTAGGTAGTGTATCGCAGGTTAAAACGTTGAGGATTTTCTTTATTCATATCGCCTCGTTGTTTTATCAAAATTACGGACTTTTTATGAGATAAAAAAATATACAAAAGGGGAAGAAACAGGGGCAGAGTTTTTTAGCAGTCAAATTTTAAAACAAAAAAAGCCTTATAACTTATTGTATTACAAGGCTTTTGCTTTGCACACCCGGAGGGAGTCGAACCCACAACCTTCTGATCCGTAGTCAGATACTCTATCCAATTGAGCTACGGGTGCAATATAAACTAAACCGTCTTTAATCTTTTGATATGAGCAGATAGCGAAGCTTTCTTATTGGAAGCATTATTTTTGTGCAAAACCCCATGTGCAACAACGCGATCTAACACGCTATATGCCTTATTGAGCAGCTCCATGCCTTCATTATATGTTTTTGCCTCGCGAACATTGCGGATAGCAAGTCTCAATTGCTTTTTATTCACTCTATTATAAAGCTTCCTTGTTCTCGTTTGCCGTATTCTTTTGATTGCTGATTTATGATGTGCCATAAAAGTATAAAAATATATATAAAATTTAAATTAATTATTCAAACATGACATTATGAATTTTTCTTTCTCTTAGGATTACAAAGTTAACATTTTTTTTTATCAGTACAAAATATTTTCTAAAGCCGCAATGTTAATGAACAAAATTTAATTTTTACAAATCAATTATAATTATGAAAAGCACAGCTGGTATTATTCGAAAAAAAATGTATACATGCTTGACTGGATAATGCGTCAAATAGATTGATTGCAAGATATAACATCATTAATTATAAACAAGTTATACACGTAAGACAACTTGTATGATACACGCTCCTTGACTGTTCGGCATTATAATACAGCATATAAAATACAGATATTCACATGGATAATGACATACACCTTTGAATAATATTCTTTGGCTTTTGTGGTATTAGCACAATTTTTTATAGGAATATTGTTATTTTAATGGTTAGTTTTATTGATATATACACTGAAAAACAAGCAAAATATGAATTCATATTTTTTTACCATATCCAGCTCCTGGCTCTTGCTAACTTTGTTTTGTTTAATGGCATTAGCGTTTTCTTACTATAGCTACCGCAATACGGTTCCGCCTATATCCAAATCAAAAAAAGCCATACTTGTGGGGCTTCGGACACTGGCATTATGCCTGTTGATTTTTGTTCTTTTTGAACCAGTTTATACAATTATTAACACATTTGAGCTTGAGCCGCAAATAGCAGTATTGCTTGACGATTCCCAGTCGCTTTCGGCGGACGATGCAGCTGGAAACAGGACGAATAGATACAAGGAATTATTAAAAAATATTCATTTTTCTGATATAAACGGCAAAGTCCGCTTCTATAAATTTTCTAATGACATAAAAAATATTGATAATTTTTCGCCTGATTCGCTGCGATTGGACGGACAGCTGACGGACATTTCATACGCTATAAAAACGGTGAATCATCTTGCGGGCGAGAATAATATTCAGGCGATGCTTTTGATTAGCGATGGAGCTTTTAACGCTGGAAATAATCCGATTTTTGATGCTGAAAATTTTGCAAAACCTATTTATACAATTGGCATAGGCGATACGTCCGAGCCGAAAGATATTGCCGTAATATCCTTATTAACCAATGAAATAGCATATATTGACAATCCGATTCCTGTTAATATAAATTTCAAAGCAATCGGATATAATGGTGAAATTGTAAAATTGACGCTGCTTGACAACGGACAAAAAATATCAGAGCAAGAGTTCAAAATTTTTCCTGAACGTGAAAATTATACTGCGATATTTGAATATAATCCTGCGGTTGAAGGCGTGAGAAAAATTACGGCGACGCTTTCAAAACTTGATGGTGAAATTACGGATAAGAACAATTCATATTCTGAATTTGTTAAGATATTGAAAAATAAGAGATCTGTAGCGATTTTTGCTGGCTCGCCAAGTCCTGATTTCGCATTTATCAAACGTGTCCTGAAGGCTGAAAAAGGCGTTGAAATTATGGAATTTGTGCAAAAACAGGGCAGCAATTTTTATGTGCAACCGACACCGCAATTGCTCGCTTCTGCCGATATGTTCATTTTCTGCGGCTTTCCAATCAATTCGACGCCGCAAAATATAATTGATATGGTGAATTTGGAAATTAATAAGGGTAAATCGCTGTTTTTCATCGCCGGGCTTACGACAGATTATGGCAAACTGAAGCAAATGCAGGATAATATGCCTTTTGTTCTGGTTTCTTCCAAACAGCAGGAACTCATGGTTTCGCCCAATATTAATGTTGAATCCCTTGC
>JAVBOP010000132.1:0-7550 GCA_031550405.1 Kapaibacterium sp. (SeqCode) | reverse complement strand
GAAATATAATATACTTACAGCTATTCCGAACAGGAGTGCTCTAATACCCTTTGCTATTACAAATTTATATCATAATTGCATGAACAAATAGAACTGATCTCATCTTTTGTCAATTAATTTGTTAAATCGGATAAAAAATCACTTGATTTTTCAAGATTTTCGAACAATTTGTTAGAAAATTCTCGCTTGAATTTTCACCAAATTTTTTCAGCAGGGTTCAATTCCGGACTATACGGTGGCAAAAATATAAGTGCAATATTATCAGGCACTTACATTAATTTTGATTTGGCTTTGAAATATATCGAAAAAGAGAATTTGCTACAAGATTTTAAGCAGAGAATAGAAAAGTTATTGGTTGATAATGAAAACAGTGGTTATTGTATGTTTCATGATATGCCGAAGCTTTTTGATAATTATTTTGGTATTGGTGGCAACAATAATTGAGCCTTGTGTAATCTTTGTGTTTCTTGGTGGTTAAAATTTATAACGAAAGATATGAATTACTGTACTTTATGCTATTTTTGTATTTTGTGTTTTATAAAAACAATGCTCTAAAAACACTTTTATGAAAATTTTTTAATAATATATATAATAATGGAAATAATCATTATTGCTGCACTGATTTTGCTTAATGGAATATTTTCCATGTCGGAAATTGCTCTCGTTTCTGCTCGAAAAGCACGACTGGAATCAGATGCAAAAAAAGGAAGCAAATCCGCTAAAGCAGCTTTAAATTTATCAAACGAACCGAATAAATTTCTCTCTACCGTTCAGATAGGAATCACGCTAATAGGCATATTGACAGGTCTATATTCCGGCGAAGCGTTTGCTCATGATTTCGCCATAATCATTGCCCGTATTGACATATTAGCACCTTATTCCTTAGCAATAGCAACCATTTCAATCGTTCTCATCGTTACTTATCTGACTATTGTATTTGGTGAATTAGTACCAAAGCGTTTGGGTTTAAGCATGGCTGAACGCATATCCAAGCTGGTTGCCGCTCCAATGCTTATACTTTCTCGAATTATGACGCCGATAGTATGGCTGCTGTCAAAAAGTACCGCACTAATATTAAAAATATTTAGAATAAAAGACAATGATAATGACGAAAAAGTAACCGAAGAAGAAATTAAGAGTCTTGTGAAAGAAGGCTTTGATGCTGGCGAAGTGCAGGAAGTAGAGCATGATATTGTTGGACGTGTTTTTAATCTTGGCGATCGTGATATTGACTCTATTATGACGCCCCGCAACGATCTTATATGGTTCAATATGGAAGACGATAAGGCTGCAATCCGTGAAAAAATTATCGAGAACATTCATGATATATATCCTGTAAAGGCGAATAATAATGATGATATAGTGGGTGTTGCTTATTTGAAAGATTTATTTAAATATATTGATATGCCCGATTTTGCTTTGGAAAAAATAGTGCGTTCTGCTCAATACCTACCTGACAATCAGAGTGTATATAGCACTTTGGCACATTTTAAGGAGAGCAGTATTAAATATGGCTTTGTAATTGATGAGTTTGGAGGTATAAAGGGAATTGTTACTTTGTCGGACATCATGGAGGCGTTGGTAGGCGAGGTTGTAGAGGAAGGTGAAGAAAAAGATATTGTCGTAAGGGAAGACGGCAGTTTGCTGGTAGATGGGCAGTGCTCTTTTTATAGCTTTTTGGAATTTGTTGATATGGAGGATTTGTATGCCGAGCATGAGTATAATACACTAAGCGGCTTGATATTAGAGGAATTGGAGCATATACCGCATGAAGGCGAAAAATTTTCATGGCAGAATTTCGATTTTGAAATCATAGACATGGACGGTGCAAGAATAGACAAGGTCTTGGTTAAGTTGAGGGGTTAAAATTAATTATTTTTAGATAATTATATTGATTTATTTTAATATATTGCAACAGGTTATCCTGCATTTTACTTGCAAGAATAATAGGCAATATTGAGCTTGCGTGGCATATTATTAAAATATATTCATAAATATGAAAGCATCTATGATAGCACCGTGTGGTATGAATTGCAATATATGTATGGCACATCTTAGAACTAAGAATGTATGTGATGGATGTTGGAGTGATAATAAGCCATATCATTGTACAAAATGTGCTATAAAGCATTGCGAATTATTAGAAAAAACAGAAGCGAAATTTTGTTACGAATGCCAAAAATTTCCATGTGCAAGACTGAAAAGATTGGATAAACGCTACAGAGAGAAATATAATATTAGTTTGACTGGAAACCTTATCTATATTAAAATCAACAGTTTAGATGAATTTATAAAATTGGAAAATGATGAATGGGCATGCAATAATTGTGGCAAATTAATATGTGTTCATACGGGCATTTGTAGCGGCTGCAATCAAAAAATTATAAATATTGATTAAATTATTAAAAAATATTCATAAAACTCTGACAAAAGTTAAACGAGAAATAGCATGAATGAAAATAAAAAACCATTGGTAGATAGAGAATATCTGCTTGAAAAATCACCGGGCAAGGGCGGCTGGACATATACGATTATTCCCGAAATTCTGCCCGACAAAAACGCCCCATTTGGTTGGGTAAAAGTGAAAGGCAGCATTGACGGCTATGAAATCAGCAATTACCATTTGCTGCCGACCGTGAAAGGTACTGGGCAGGTCTTCCTATCGGTGAAGGCGGAAATCAGAAAGAAAATTAAAAAACAGGCGGGCGATTATGTCCACATAATTTTGTATCCCGATAATGATCCGCTGGAAATTCCCGAAGAATTATTGTTGTGCTTGCAAGACGACACCGAAGCATTAAAGTTTTTTAATTCGCTTAACGAAAACGAACAACACCAATATGTCAAGTGGATATATTCTGCAAAGACAGACCAAACGAAAGTAGATAGAATAGCTAAAACAGTTGTCAGACTTGCCAAACATCAAAAATTTGTCGATAAAAATTAAGACTATCGGATGTTGTTTTATTAAAATAAATTCATAAAAGTACAGGTAACAATTAATTTACATATTTGCTAAATAATCATATTAATATTTCGTCTTTCGCATATATTGTTAGTAGCAACCTGAAATCATCAATAAGACATGGAAATTGCCTGATATTGAAGAAATTAAATAATTTGATAAATAAACAAAAAAATTAAAGGTGTGAAATGAGAAAATTAATTTTATTCATTATCCCGATAATGTTATTGGCTGCTTGTGGCAACAATCAAAACAACAAACAAGCAGAAAGCACAGCTCAAACAACCGTTTCCGACAAGGATCTTGTGGAAGCTTACGCCTATTTATTTGGTCGTGACCTTATTTTGAGACAACAACAACTTGATTTTGAAGAAGGGTTTCAATGGAATCAATTAATTCATCGTGAGCCCGGACAGGTACAATGGCCTAATCCGAATTTGGATGTAGCTTATTCTGAAGCGTGGTTAGCTTTAGATGAAAATACTTGTGTATTATTGGAAATTCCCGAAATCAAGGGACTCTATTACACATGGCATGTACTTAATCCGTGGGGAGAAACACTGTTGAATATCAATGAGCGAACCTATCCGAAGCATCCATTCGGTAAATTTGCACTTTGTTTGACAGGAGGTACTCCTAACGTTCCAGAAGGATACCTGCGTGTCGATATACCGAACAAAATATCTCGTGTATTGGCGAGAGTGGAATTAGGCAGCGATCCAAAAGAATCCGTGAGATTACAACATCTTTTCAAACTTACTCCGCAAGGAGAACCTAAAATAACAGAACAACTTAAAATGCCGGTGTTTGAACTGCTGAATATTCCGGGAAGCGAAATGCTCGAAATGGCTTCGGAAATGATGGCTAATGAACCTGATAATGCAGGTATGGATTCTATCCAAGCGAAAGTTAAAGAAATAGAAAAACTGTTGGAAACGAACGCTTTATCAAAAACTCATGTTGACAGTGTGATTCAAGGGCAGTTTAAAGCTGCATTTGTCGATTTGCTGCATCATCCGGGACCCACACAAAATGGTTGGGCACATCCTCCTGTATACGGTAAATATGAAACCAATTATTGGGCTCGCGATATGGTCAATTTTGCAGGTATCTGGGCAAATACGAAAGAAGAGGTTAGCTATTTTGCCAATATAGGATTAGATGGAAGTGCCACTTATATAATGACTTTTCCGAAAGATGCATTGCCACAATTGAAGGCGAAATATTTTTGGTCAGTAATTGCGATTGATGGAGCACAATATCATGTGTTACCAAACCCATTGAAACGCTATTTGTTGAACAAACAATCGGGAGTTAAATACAATGCCGATGGCTCGCTGACTTTGGTATTCTCACCGGTACAACCGAAAAATCATCCGCAACAAAACTGGTTGCCAACGATTGCAGGACAAAAATACAATCTGACTTTCCGCTTTTACGGACCTTCGGATGATATTACAAGCGGGCAATACTTTCCACCACAATTAATAAAAGAGTAATAACATGAAAAAATGTTGTTGATTTCCAAGGAGGTAGAATCATCAACAAAGAAGCAGTATATAGAAGTAGTATATGATTAATTATTAAAATATATTCATAAAACTATAAATAGCGATATACTTCAATTGCATACAAAAACAGCAGTTTATATACATAATTATTTGATGTTTAACACAGATTGCCGGCACGCTGGCGTCAGTCTGCAAACAAGAAAGTAAAATAAAATATTATAAATAATGACAAAAATAATTGGAACTTTTCTTCTGTTTACGGCTATTACAGCCTTTGGACAAACCAAAACTCCTGAAGATTTTGGTTTTAGACATATTGTGTGTCAGTATGAATCTGACAAAGTGGATATTCTTGTCAAATCAAAAAAGGGAGAAGAGGATTTAAAAAAGCCGCTTTTCTTTTTTTGTCAGGGCAGCCAGCCTATTCCCTTGATAAACTATGATGAAGGTGGACCTTATGGTGTTTTCCCTTTTAATCCGGATAGCCTTTCTGAAAAATACCACCTGGTTATCGTTGGCAAACCTTACATTCCTGTAATGGCAGATACTAAAACACTTTCTGGTTTTAGCTACATTGATAGTACAGGTCGATCTCCTAAAGAATATTCGGACAGAAATTTATTAAGCTATTATGTTCCGCGAAATATCGCAATTATCAATTATTTGCAAAAACAGAAATGGGTTTCTACTACACAGCTTGTAGTTGCCGGGCATTCGGAAGGAAGCTCTGTTGCTGCAAAAATGGCAGTAGAATGCAAGACAATTACGCATCTTATCTATTCAGGGGGAAATCCTATGGGAAGAATAATGTCAATAATTGGAAAAAGTAGAGACGACGAAACCGACACAGACAGCACACGATTTGCCGAAAAAACATTTCAGTATTGGGAAAAAGTAGTAAAAAATAAAAATAGCATGGACGATTCACATGGAGACACCGATAAAGCCACATTTGAATTTTCGTATCCATTCATAGAGTATTTGGAAAAGCTAAAAATCCCGATATTGGTTAGTTATGGCACAAAAGACAAGATTGCCCCATTTAATGACTATTTGAGAGTGGATGTGATAAGAAAAGAGAAAAGAAATTTTACCTTTAAGGCATATATCGGGACAGAGCATAATTTTTTTCCGCTAACAACAGATAACAAACCTGATTATAATGTTTTTAATTGGGATAAAGTAGCAAATGATTGGTTGAAATGGCTGAATGAAAACTAAATGACAGCAAGCAATTTGCGGAAAATGTATAAATTATTAAAATAAATTCATAAACATACACCAACAATCTCGACAAAATTTAACATTGTCGAGATTGTTTTTTTGTATTAATGTGCTGTGCAAAGCAATAGTAGAATAAGCAAATTTTACTTAATCTCAAATCGTACTTTCATTTCGTAACGTAATTTAATTTTTTTATAGTTTTCAACATCAGAATCTGAACCGCTGGGCGAATTCATCATGCTTTGGCTTATCGAATTGCTCATAGCTGAATTGCGGTACCAGCCGCCCCAATAATCATCATTAACTTCAATAATATAAATAGGTTCGCCAACTTTTTTGCCAAGACTTTCAAGCAGATATTCGGCTTTTGCTTTGGCTGATTTTAGCGCCTCAATCTTGACCTCTTTTCTATATTTTACAATATCCTTATTTTTTAATGAACCTATGTGCATGTAGCTAATACCCTTTGTTTTAAGGGAGTTAATAGTTTGGTTCACTTTAGGCAAATCAGTATATTTTATCTCAAGCTGCTTTTCAATTAAATAATTATTATCCCACCACCAACGCCAGTAATCGCCAACATTCGAGATCGTTATTTGCTTGCTCGTAACGCCTAATTTTTCAAGATCCTTGATGAAATTCTTCTCAATATCGGCAATCGGCATTTTCTCTCTGCCATAGCTATAATCATCGTAAGCGTCATAATTATCATCGACTTCGCTGTCTTTCTTGTTTTTATTTTTGGGCTGCCAATATTCTTTGAGACCGACCGACAGCATAATTTCATCTGGCTCGACTTCCATTTCTGCACTTCCGGTAACCTCAACATATCGGAGATTTTCGATTTTTTCTTCTGCATTAAGCATAAAGCTAAAAGCCAATAATGGCAATATTATCAATATTCTTTTCATAGTGTTGTGTATGTTTTACTAAAAAATATTCGTAAATATACAAATTTTGTATAACTATTTTTGCTTTTCGTTAATTATTATAATTAGATTTGTGTTTTTGTTAATATTAATTGTGTAACACCATTTGCTAATACAAATCTATAGCATAATTGTACGAACATATTGAAGCAACCTCCTTTTTTGTTAATGAATTTGCTAAATTAGATAAAAAATTATTTATTTTTTCAAGATTTTCGAATAATTTGTTAGAAAATTCTCGCTTAAATTTTCCACCAAATTTCTTCGGCCGGATTCAATTCCGGACTATACGGCGGCAAAAACATAAGCTCAATATTATCAGGCAGTTGCAATGATTTTGCTTTGTGAAATGCAGCATTATTTCTAAAGTTTTTTAAAAATTTTGACAGCATTAATATCTTTTTTTATATGGGACTTGCGAGTAATTTTAACTTTTGATTTAAATTTACGGATGCAATAATTTCGAAAAGTAAAATAAGAATGTTTTTTATTAATTTTTTGATTAACAATTAGTAATAATTCCTTATATCCAGCGATATTACTACTCGGATTCGTAATGATTTTCCTACAAAAGCATGTTCCTCTGGAGTAAAAACTGATGGACAATGTCCAGTTTTTTATAGCTCAGCAACTCTCCAATACCACCATTTAAGTACTTTGTACGCCAAGTATTTAGCGTATTTTCGCTCACCTTTAAGATGCGGTGAAGCGAGTTAAGTATGATTTTATCTGAATATTTTTTTATTTGTATTGGCGTTTTTATGCGAGGAGCAAAAAGCGTTCCTGCATGTTTTCTTAATAATTTTTTTAAGATCTCGTTCACTTTCTACAACATTAATGATTTTTATCTTAGAATCTATGCGCAAATATGATATTTTGGGGAAATAAAATAACTACAAATTTGTATTAGCAAAGGGGTAT
>JAVBOP010000019.1:0-5290 GCA_031550405.1 Kapaibacterium sp. (SeqCode) | reverse complement strand
TATGAAAAAATATTCATTATTGGCTATAGCCTTGATTTCTATCTTATCTCCGCAAGCGTATCTGCCTGAAATAGCTGCACTTCCGCCTTCGACAGGCTCGGGCAGCAGCATTAAGCTAAAGCTATCACGCACAAAATTTGCTGTCAATATGCTGTCTTTTATTAAAATAATTTCATAATTCATTTCGGTCGAAATTGTATCGCCATTTTTATCTGTCCAATTCTCGAAGTGATAGCAATTATTAGGGGTTGCAGTGATTGACACCTTTGTGCCTTCCTCGTAACGCCCGCTGCCGATAACGCTTCCGCCTTCGATTGGCTCGGGCAGCAGCGTTAAGTTGAATGTGTCGGGTTGGGGTATAGCGTTTTTCTCAAAATTCGCTATTAAGATACTGTCTTTTATGATAGTTACGCTATCTATTGCATTTGCAGATATAACATTGCCTAATGTATCCGTCCAGTTTATGAATAAATATTCATTATTTGCAATTGCTTCTATTTTTATCTTATTTCCGCAAGCGTATCTGCCTGAAATAGCTGCACTTCCACCTTCGACAGGCTCAGGCAGCAGCACTAAGCTAAAACTATCACGCACAAAATTGGCTGTCAATATGCTGTCTTTTATTAATATTAATTCATAATTGGGTTCGGTTGATATAATATTGCCTTGTGCATCTGTCCAGCTTGTGAAGTGATAGCAATCATTAGGGGTTGCAGTGATTGACACCTTTGTGCCTTCCTCGTAACGCCCGCTGCCGATAATGCTTCCGCCACTGGCTGGCTCGGGCAGCAGCGTTAAGTTAAATGTGTCGGGTTGGGGTACAATGTTTTTTTCAAAATTCGCTATTAACACGCTGTCTTTTATAATAGTTACGTTATCGATTGCACTTGTTGAAATGACATTTCCTGCTTCATCCGTCCAGTTTATGAATGTATATTCATTATTGGCTATTGCTTCGATTCTTGCGGTTTGACCTTTTTCATATTTTCCGCTGCCGATTGTCGAGCCACCCGCAACAGGAATTGATTTTAAAATTAAATTGAATATATCTGGCTTGGGATTTATTTTGCTCACGAAATTTGCCACCAATACGCTATCTTTGGTTAATGTAATATCATATTTCATATCGGTCGAGATAATTTTTCCTAATGTATCACTCCAATACAAAAATACATAGCCGCTATTAGGTATTGCTTCAATGCTCATATCATTACTGCAATTTTGCCTTTCGCTTTTGATAGCAGTACCAGCGCCATAAGGCTTAGTCCGAAGTGTTAAATAGAAAGTATCACTCACAAAATTTGCCGTTAATATGCTATCTTTTATTAAAATAATTTCATAATTGGGTTCGGTTGTTATAATATTGCCTTGTGCATCTGTCCAGCTTGTGAAGTGGTAGCAATCATTAGGGGTTGCAGTGATTTTGACTTTTTCGTTTTTAGGGTATTTTCCACTTCCAAAAACCTGCCCATTCTCACTTGGATTTGAGTACAAAGTCAAAATTAATGTATCAAGAGGTGGGAAGTTTTTAGCGTTGATATTAATAGGAACTAACTTTTTGTATTTTGTAATGCTTGCAACCAACGTATCATGTCCATTATTTCTTATAATTGCGCTGTCATTTACTATATTCACTTTCCCGAGAATGCTATTCCAAATTACATTATGCTCATTGTTTATCGCAAAATTTTTACGCACATTCGTATGTGCATCATAATCCAATATGTTAGCATCATCTAAATATGCCGGTGAGGCTGCTACAAAACTTGCTGTATCACCTGCTAACGCCCTTAATCGTGGATATAAATTTTCAGAATAAACCCAATCATCGGTGCCTAATATTGCTTTTAAAGCATCGCCTGTCATTTCGTTAGTCAATAGGCCGTCTGCATGTCCTTTTATGTCTTGACCTTTTATTCCCTTATAAATGCACATCTGCTTGTCGTAAAAACAGTTGAGAATTGAATTTGTATCAATCTTGTCAATATAATCGTACCCAACAGCAATGATGCCACTAACATTATGATTGCCTGTTATTACTCCTGTGTTAATGCAGTTCGAAATTGAAACTATATTACCGCTGGCATTTGTAATACCTCCAGCTGAAGTCACGCCGCATATTAAACCACTGTTTATACATCCGTCAATGACAACATTTTGCTGCGAAGAAATTGCTGCTGTAGCAATTATACCCCCAGCCATATTGCCAAATACTGAACCAATATTTAAACAATGTGATATTCGTAAATCACCGCCATTTATACCCATAATACCACCAACTTGACCAAGTATATCAGCATTAATTTTGATGCCTTCTATCTTTCCAGTGTTAATGCAATGCGATATTACGCTACTGCTGTCAATATGTCCTTTAGCGTCCACTCCCACAATGCCACCACCAGGACCTGTAGTTTTTATGTTTCCATTATTTATGCAATAAGTTATTTTGCCATAATTATCACCAGCAATACCTCCAGCAACACCACCACCATTCCTTAGTCCTTCTGTACCGGAATACACAAAAGCATTGTTTATACAGTGAGATACGGTTCCATAATTAGTACCTACAATACCACCAACGCAAGGGAACCCTACAATCATATCCGTGTATGCATATACTCCTACAAACAGCCCTGATACATAGCCATCTGTTTCTAAACTGTCGATAATTCCATACGAAATACCAAACACACCAATGGAAGAATCTGCATCTGTAATAGCTAAAGTAATTTTTTTGCCATTACCATGAAAATGTCCTTGAAAAGATTTATGAATATAGTACAGCCAAGTATGTAAGTTTGGATCACGGAATGCGTTACCTATTATCGTCCGCACAGGTTCGGTAATATCCTTCATGAGCTTAAAGTGTTTATCTTTGCTCCAATTATACCTGCTAAAATCATCATTTGAAGGAGAATTATTCACGCTATCAGCGAGGGCTTCCATATCTTGGCGGCTGGTTATTTGGTAGGGATCGGCTTGCGTGCCGCTGCCGCCGGAGAATTGGGCGTGGAGATTAATGGAGGTTAGTAAAAAGAGGATTGCGATTGCACCCATAACCCCTAAAGGGGACTTGGAGGATATATGATTTTTAAACCTCTTTAGGGGTTTGGGGTTATGGGCTTGCAAACCCTTATTTGATATAAATAATGAATATTTTTTCATAAATACAGTGCCATTTTTTGTCCTGAATCGAAACTTCTTACCCCTAAATCCCCTAAAGGGGACTTGGAGGATATATGCCTTTTAAACCTCTTTAGGGGTTTGGGGTTATGGGGTTGCAAACCCTTATTTGATATAAATAATGAATATTTTTTCATAAATATGTCTCATAGCTTATCATAACAAGTGCTAATATAATGAAAACATAGGAGATTGAGGTAATGACATTTCGATATAGAGCTTATATAAACTATTTGTCAATAAAACCGCTTACCCAATCCTCTACATTGCTCTCTATATTTGATGAATTAACGCAAGTAATTGCATAGACATACCCAATGCCGCTCTTTGCCGTCCTGTCGGTATAATTTGTAGTATTTACAGGAGAAGTTGTGAGCAGCACCGGCTTTGTTCCATCTTCCATTCGATAAACATTGTATTTGACAATATCTTCCTGCTGCGTTTTTTCCCAATTCAATTGCATGCCGTCTTTAGCTTCATTAACCACTAAGCTCGAAATAGACACAGGGCGAAATAGCGGTATCATTGCTGGATTGGATATAGTCATGTCGCTTTGCAAGTCGTTTATTCCAATAGAGATAACTGCATATTCGTAAGTAAAGCCATTAGCGATAGCTGTGTCGTCAAGATAATTATTAAAGCATCTATCTATCAATAACTGCCATTGCGTGGTGTCTTTATTTGCCGATATGGAACGCTTCATTATGCCGTATGCCATGACATTTTTATCTAACTGGTCTATATTCTGCCATGTTACAAGCACCGAGCTGCCATTCCAGAAAGCCTCTACATGAGTTGGAGCAGCCAAGTTTATTTGCAATACAGGAGTTACATACACTGTGTCGCTTGCATCGCTAATATTATAGCTTGTGTTTTCCGATTTAACCGCATATCCAAAAACGCTGCTTGTATTTTTCTGGTTAATGCGGTTTAATGTATCAATGTAAGTTACTTTGGCAGAATCAGTTATGATTAATCCGGAAACCTGCCGCATCTCCTGCCCGCCATCATCATTACGCATCACATAATAGCCGCGTGTATCTGCAGAAGGTTTTAACCAAGTTAGCTTAATATTGCCATCAGGCAGCGTCTCGGTTTCAAGAATTGATGGCTTGGCGGCTTGCAAACTTGCTTCGAGCATGCCCGCTATCCTTGCACTTCGTTCGCTTTGCCCATAGGCATTGTTTATGACTAAGTAATAATAATATGTGGTAATTGGATCAACATGCTCATCTATAAACATGGTATCATGCGGAACAGCCGAACCTATCATTTGATAGCCATTATCATAATCCGAACTGCGGTAAACATCAATGCTGCGAAGAAATTCCGGCACCTCGCATTTCCATGATATTTGAACAGTTTTATTTGCAGTATCGCATTTGGTATGCAGTCCCATTATCATAGTCTCAGCTTTATCAATCAAATTCGTAACTCTTATAGTATCCGATGGCTTACCGGCATTACCATACAAATCATAAGGCAAAAGATAATACTGCATTATCGCACGCTTCACAGTTGTTGTATCAATTAACCAAGCCTCAACAATGCCATTGTTTTCGGAAAAGCCGACGGAAGCAGACAACGGCACAAATTCAGACTGCATATAATATTGCCTGTACATTTTGGCAGTATACAGTTGCTGCTTATCCTTAATCTGGAAACGGACATGCACATACTTTTCATTAGGCGTGGCTTCGGTGGCTTTAATGTCGTAATCCACTTGTTTATCAGGCGGATACGATGCCGTTTGTATAGTCGATTCAACAGGTGTGCCATTGGCGCTTTTCTTCACTATTTTATAAGAGTATTGAGTGTTTTTGGCTGCCGTCCGGTCATAATAGCATACTCCCAAAGCCTCGCGATACATTGGAATGACACCGATAAACGGTATTGAATCAATATTCCCTGTCCGCTTAACCCATTGCCATATATTGCCCTTGCTGGTTTCTTCTGGCAGCTCATATATGCTGTTTTTGGCATTTATAAGTTCAAGCTGTTTGAAAAAATCATCAATACGCATGTTCGTATTAAATGACAATGTGGTAAGATATTCCCAATCCTTATCGCCATTTTTCATGCGGTAGATTGAATATGAAATTTCGCG
>JAVBOP010000174.1:0-31897 GCA_031550405.1 Kapaibacterium sp. (SeqCode) | reverse complement strand
CGCACACAAATATTTCGATGAACAATTGTCGCATTTTTGCGTTGATACATATCATGACATCTACTATGTCGCCTCGTTTTTTTTTATGAATAATTATTAATTTTTTGCCGGCAGAACAACGATAAATATCTTGGGAGTCGTATAAGTTAGTTTTCTTCGATGAGCAGAAAGGGCAATTGTTGGGACAATGCAGTCGCTGAGAGCTTTTTTAAGATCATTAAAACCAAGTTGATTTACTAGAATAAATTGATGAGCAAATTAGAGATGAGCATGAAAATTTTTGAGTACGTCGAAATTTTTTACAACAAAAAGAGAAGGCATTCGCAATTGGATTACATGAATATTGACTAATTTAATTATAATTTTTTTAATAACAACAACATGAATATCGCTTAACTAAATTGTACCAGTTTGATACTGAGGTACAATTTGAAAATATACTGTCATATCATACTTTTTTTGTATTTTTGTATAAAAATATGCTGTTATGGCATAAATTAGCAAGTGTAGTAAATCTGGGTTAAAATAATGGCAAAAAAAACTATTCCTACATCATCGTATCCTAAAAGCATCGATAAGCGATTTCAGCAACTGCGGTTTAATATGGATGAAAATAAAATTGAGGCCGCTTTCATTTCACATTTGCCAAATATTCGCTATCTGACTAATTTTTCAGGTTCTTTTGCAGTGCTATTGGTTACACAAGGCGAGTTGCATTTTTTTACTGATGACCGATACGAGGAGCAAGTGAAGACGGAGCTTTTTCCGCTTTCGCATTTGCATGTACACATTACGCGCGCTCCTTATGAACATTGTATAAACAATAATTTATTGCAGGAAGTTAATACGATTGGCGTCGAATCGGAATATATCATTTATGAAGAGGCGTCGAATATTCGGCATAAATTGCATTCCGCTAAGATAAAATTTAAACCAATTGCAAGCCTCGTTGAAAAATATACTCAGCCCAAATCGCAGGAAGAGGTTGAAAGCATTAAATCGGCTTGCAGTATTGCCGAGCAAGTGTTTGAAAAAATGCTGGATTTTATCAAGCCAGGCATGACAGAGCTGGATGTTGCGATAGAGATTGCATATCAAGGCAGGAAGCTTGGCTCTGAGGGTGATGCATTTGATATAATAGCGGTGTCGGGTGCCCGCAGCGCCTTGGTACACGGAAGTCCAAGCAAGGTGAAGATAAAGAAAAATGAAATTTTTTTAATGGATTTTGGTTGTAAAGTAAACGGTTTTTGCTCTGATATTTCGCGCACTATATGTATAGGCAAGCCAACCAAAGAACATATAGCTATATATGACCTCTTATATGGCGCAATGACGGCAGCTATTTCGGAAGCCCGTCCCGGCATGAAAGGCGATTTTCTTGATGGCATTGCAAGAAAAAAAATTGAGGCAGCTGGATTCGGTAAATATTTTCAGCACTCGCTTGGGCATGGACTGGGGCTTGTATGCCATGAAAACCCTATAATTACGTTTAGGAGAAAAGACCAAATAGTTCCCGAAAATGTCGTTTTAGCCATAGAGCCGGGTATATACATACCTAACAAATTCGGTATGCGCGTTGAAGATAACGTACTTATCTCGAAAACGCAAAACATGAAACTTACCAATGCGCCAGACAAATTAATATGTATATAATAAAATTATAGCAGGACAATCTCCTGCTATTTTTGTATACGGCTTAAAAATGTAGTGGGGCATTTATCATGAAATATTGACTGCCATTGTTTTTTTTAACCTTATGATGAAATTATGGATTGCGTTGGCTCTATGGCTGATTTGATTTTTTTCTTCATCTGACATCTGCGCAAAAGTTACATTATAGCCGTCTGGTATAAATATCGAATCATATCCAAAACCGTGCTCGCCATGTTCTTCGTAAGCTATTTTGCCATTGCACACGCCTTCAAAAAATTGCATATCTTTACCATTATAAAATGCAATTACTGAACGGAAACGTGCATCGCGATTAGTTGTATTTTCAAGTAATTTTAATAACTTATGCCGATTATGCCTGTCTATGTCATTAAGATTTATTAAAATATTTTCATCAAACGATGCGAATCGTGCAGAATGTACTCCCGGCATGCCGTTCAGAGATGCAACCTCCAAGCCGGAATCATCAGCGATTACAGGAATTTTAGCGGCATTATAAAACGCACGGGCTTTGATTTCGGCGTTGCCTTCAAATGTATCAGCCGTTTCCGCAGGATTAACATTCAGCTCTAATTCTCTAAGCGTAATAAATTCAATATATAATTCTTTTTCATTTATGATTTTTTTTATTTCGCTAATTTTATGTTCATTATTTGTCGCAATTAATATCTTCATAATTTGATAATATAAATCCTTGTTAGTATTACATAAATTATTGTTGCATACAGCCAATACTTCCTATATTTTACGGAGGTTATATGCTGCTTGACCGGCACGCTATTCATAGTATATGTTGCTGTATTGCGGCGGAATGTTTTGGAAAAGATTTTCCATTAATGTGGCATTGGAATTTGGAAAAAAGTAAATACCATTGGAATTTGGATTGATGATTTTGCAATTGCTGATGGTCAAATTTTGTTCCGTTGTCAGCTTGCAAGCGATGGCACCGGTGTTGTCGCCACTGCCTGCGTATTCAAAACTGCAAAAATCAAGCGTTGATCCGGCTAACAATTTTTGCCCAAAATACAGACCTTTCCAGCTTCCGGAAACAGCGGATAATCCTTTGAATGTAATCGGAGATTCGGCAGTGCCTTTTGCAAAAAATTTAACGTTATTATTTTCAGCTATTTTAATAACTTTATTTTCAGAAATTTTAAAAACAACGCCAGCATCCAATATTATGGAAGTGCCGTTTTTATCAAAAACAACATCGTTTTTAAAAATATATGGACAGGTTTGTTTGGAAAAAGTGATGTTATCATTGGAAGTAGAATTTTCGATAAAAATACCTTTGGATGTTGTGATAGTATTGGTGTTGCCAATTCCAGTAACTATATGTATATCTTTCAGATAGACAGGAAAATATTCTTCGCTGCGTTCGCCGCAATTTGTTATCGTATTGCTCTCAAAAACTCTAAAAATACTGTTTTGATCAAGATACAAACCATGCTTATCGCTATTTGAAAAATTGCAGTACTGGATACCGGCAATCGAATTATTTAGCGTAATAAACGCCCCGGCATTGCCTCCGTTTTCAAATTTGCAATGCGAAAATTCGGCTTCAGCCTCGTTAAGTATAATGCCTTGCCATTTTTCTGCGCCCGATTCATCTGAAGATTTGAAAATAATTGGCTCTTCTTGCGTGCCTTCTGCTATTAGTTTAGAATTTTTCCCAAGAACCATTTTTGCGGAAGGAGCAAACACAAACGCCGCTCCAGGCAATATTTCAAATCTAATATTATCGCATACGGTTATATCTTCATTAACTGTATAAATTGCAGGGGTTAGCGTTATGTCGCTACAAATCTGGCCTCCAAAATCTTGGTGCGGAACAGAATCTGTGTGCGCTATATATACTTTCCATATATTCTCTTTTTGCCCATTTCCTGAAATTACGGTATATCGCACTGTATCCGAAAAATTGTTTACGGTGTGCCCACTCTCCTGTAACACACCATTTATATATGCCTTAGCGCCATCGGTTAATCGAAAGGTTATAACAAGTTTGGAAATATCTCCCGCACTAGTCATGCTTGCATTTATAGTTTTTGCTTGCAAATCTATTTTGGCGCTGTCAAGTATGTTCGCAAAAGTAAAGTCGGTAAAATCCGCCGCACTGTACGGATCATTGTAATCGACCTCCCGCTGGCAACTTGAAACAAATAGCACTGCAAATATGGCAGCGCTATAAAGCATTAACTTCAGAGTATTTTCAAGCAGTCTATTTATGAAATTCATAGTATTCATAATATTTTTACACATCATACAAACTTAATAAAAATTAGAAGTATGCTTATAAGTCATTTTACTTATCCACATAATTCATATATGTTTTGCCATTTCAATTTATTATGTTAAATTTGTATAAATAATTTGATTAAAAAAAGTTAATAATTCTATTGAGAAAAGCAAGTTTATATCTATACATTATATTAATTTTATCTTTAAGCGAAATTCGGGCATCCACACTTAACAATTTCGATAAAATAGACGAATTAGTTTCAAATGCAATAAGCGAGATATACGTTAACTATATTGATAATAATGTAGATACACTATATTATCAAATAGTTAAAGGCGAGGGTGATTGGCTGATTGAAAAAAAATTAATCTCTCAAAAAAAACATAATATTGTTTTATTAAACAGCGATAAAGTGCAAGTAAATAAAAATAACATTAAAATCGTGATTGAAAAAATAGGAGTGAATATTGATAATTATGGCAAAAGCAAAGATTCATTGACTCGCAACTGCTTTATAAAACTCGGCATAACGCTTTATGACAAACTTTCAACACCAGCTTTTTTTTATATGGATAAACAAATACAAGACGTTATGAGCTATGAAGACGCCAACAAAGCAAACAAAAATTCATTTTCTTTTGCAAATGCAATTATTCCTTTCAAACAGCCAACTTTTTTTCAAAAAATCCTAGAACCTGTGATTGTAGTTGCAGTTATAGCCGCCACAACATTTTTATTTTTCTCTGTCCGCTCCAATTAGGGTTAGATATAGTTGAATTAATGGAAATTTATACTTACATAAAAAACTAGGTTGTCGTATGGACGGCTCATTCTCAAAGGCAAAAACCATAACTTTAAATATCAAACATAGTTGCACTGATATAAACAGCTGTTACGGCAAAATTTTTGAGGATATCCGGAGCCTCACACGATGACAAAAGCAGAAACGCATCTGATTGAAAGTTCAAATTCTTCGTTCAGAGACAATTTAGCAAGATTTAACAGAAAAACTAAAAGATACACTAAGTCATTGAAAATGCTAAAGATTACGTTAGGTTTATTTTTAGAAAAAACCTTACATGATTTTGATTATAAGTTAATTATAGCATAAGCAACAATAAAGTTGCAATGCCATCTTGAAGGCGAGCCGAAAATATGCTAAGCATTTGGCGTACAAGGTGCTTAAATGGAGGCATTGGAGAGTTGCTGAGTCATAAAAAAACTGGATATCGTCCATCAGTTTTTACTCCAGAGGAGCATGTTTTTATAGAAAAAACACTTGCAAATTCAAGTAGTAATATCGCTGAATATAAGGAATTATTGCATCCGTAAATTTAAATCAAAAGTTAAAATTTCTCGTAAATACCATATAAAAAAAGATATTAATGCTGTCAAAGCTTTTAAAAAAACTTCAAAAATAACTGTGCAGAAGTCATTAATTTAAAAATGAATAAATATTCATAAACAAACCTTTATTTTGAAGACAAAAGTCGTTTTGGGCTGATGACAAAAAATGGTAAGTCTCTTACAGCAAAAGAAGTTAAGCCTGAATGCAAATTTTAGCAAATTTTTCATATCTTATGGAATAAATATACAATCGAACTATGCCCGATTTTATGTACCATATTTTTGATGCAAGTTCACCGGATTTAAGCAAAATAGCTTCTGTTTCATATTTTTCTGTTTTTCGCAATTCAGGATTCTCGCTAAAAAAATCCTCAATCATATTAGCATTGTTTTCCATCTCCCACCTCGTAATATTATTTCTCTATAACCATATCCTCTTTGAATAAAATTTACAATCCTAAAATACAAATTTTTATTTAATAAAATACCAACATTAAATCATACATTTATGAATAATTATTTAGAAATATATTTAATGCAGATTGATTATTATCTGACATATATGTTGCATTTTTTTCGTAATTTTACGGTTCTAAAAATTGTTGTTTAACTAAAATTGCAAAATACAGATGTCGAAATCGTTAGGATTAGGGAAAGGATTTAGCGGAAAAGGAGTTGGTGCATTAATTCAATCGCGTGCAGAGAGCAGTTCAAAAAAAATTGAAGGTGCTGCAAAATCACAGGTTTACGAAGTAGTAGAAATAGACATGGATAAAATTTTTGTTAATCCGTTGCAGCCGCGAAAGGAGTTTGATTTGGAAAGGCTGGAAGAGCTGAAAGACTCTATTATCAAGTATGGTCTGATGAATCCGATTTCTGTTAAGGAAATTATAGGCGGCTTTGAAATTGTTGCTGGCGAGCGGCGTTTTCGTGCATTTCAGCTTGCAAATTTCACCAAAATTCCTGCAATTATTACCTCAATCAGCTCTAATGCGGAGCAGCTTGAAAAGGCGCTTATCGAAAATATCCAGCGGGAGGATTTGAATCCTGTCGAAATTGCATACTCGTACCAGCAGCTTATCGAGGAATTTAGCTACACGCAGGAACAGCTTGCCGAGCGAGTTGGCAAAGAGCGCTCTACAGTTGCTAACTTCATCAGATTGCTGAAGTTACCTGATTCGATACAGGAGTGGCTGTTAGCTAAAAAGATTACTATGGGACATGCGCGGGCTTTGCTTGCGCTCGAAGACCATTTGCAAATTATCGCTGTTGCCAATGATATTATAGCGAAGGAATTGTCGGTTAGAGCCACCGAGTCATTGGTACGCAATATTTTATCCAATAAAATTGTTGTAAGCAAGGAAGGCAAGAAGAAAACCGTAGCGGCGAACCAGAAGACTATTGTTACGGATGAGCAGGTGGTTATTAGTGAAATTCAGGGGAAATTGAGGACAAGATTAGGTACAAATGTAAAAATTTTTACCAAAAGCAACAATACCGGAACGATAGAAATCGAGTTTTATTCTGCGGATGATTTTGAACGTATCGTTGATATTCTAAACAGCAGATAGAGTCTCTCCTGTATTTTTTGACTGATTACCAAAACAAAAACCGCAATCCATATCCTTAACTATATACGCTGTTATGACAGGTTGCAAATATTTTGAGTTGTTTTTTATTGTTGAGTATTATGGAATTTTAGAACGGCTTTATTTATTTCGCTGCAATATTTGCATTTCTTGAGATTCTCTTCCTCAAATTATTATTAAGCCGCATTTACGCAATAACTGAAATTTTTAGAACGAAATAGCTGCTAAATTAGCAGCTATCTGTTTTTTTGGCTTCTTTTTTGCATGGTAACTTTGGAGGGAATTGGCTTGTTTGAAATGGCAATATCTGTTAAATCCCGTAAAAATGCTTAAAAATGTGCTAAATCAAACTCGTATTTTTGTAATTATGAGAGAAAGGAAGATAGCTGTTCTATTGATTATTATGATGCTTATGGCTGCTTATGCACAGCTTGAAGCACAGGTCGTTTGGGATAACACCGGCGGCGGGGTGTTTGAAGCTGGCAGCGGCTCTATTATAAGGATTAGCGGCGGCAGCTGTGGCAGTGGTGCTAATGGGCAGAGCGGTACTATACTGGGATTAGGGACGGACGAAACGACAAGATTGCCTGAGACGGTATTGTGGACAAGAAGCAGTACTGAGCAAACGGTACAAAACGGGCTTTATTTTACGAACTTGGGATTTGAAGGCATCAATAAGATAGTTAAGGATGTTAATGTTAGCGGTATATATGACATTAGCAAGATATCAGATACTGCTAATGCCATTTATCCTGTCGCATATACAGGCACTTTCACTTATGATGGCGATATTGATACGGTAGTGCAGATAATAGCTCCCTCTACCGGTTCAAATTCCAGTACGGCAACTCCTTATAATATACTGGTTATGACAGGCACTGCTAAAAAGATAGAACGAAGCAATGCTGCCAACAATAATGGGGTATATGTCTGGAATAAGCTGGGCATAGAGAGCGGCGTTACGGCTACGAATGAAGGGAAGCTGTTTATTGAAGGCACTGCCGAATCTTATATTAGTGGCAAATTAGATATTGTAAATAATGGGCATATATACATAAATTATGGCAATGCTGCCAATAGCAATCCGCCTGTAAGCAAAGTAAGGGTGGACGGAGAGATAGCTCTTCCTATTCCAATAATCACAGGCAATATATCCTTGAAAATGGCTCCCAAAGCAAGGTTGGAGGTATATGGTGCTTTGAATAATGCGGACAGCATTGGAGCGGGAGCATATAAGAATGTGGAATTTGATGCTTCGGCAACTCCATCAACAGTGGCATACTATGATAACAGTATTATCATGCCGACAGCCTGCGAAGGATTGCATCCTTACGGCAGATTGGAATTGGCTGGCAATACGGCATTCAACCAGACACTGGTGAATAATGTACATATAGCAGGTCAGGTAGAAGATGCTTTCTATTTCAGTGCAACAGGCGGCGGTATATTGGAGACTGGCGATAAAAGATTAAAATTTATTCATAAACTTGCCAATGCTAAATATGCCAATGATAACTCTGAAGTTGCGGGATGGGTTGAGCGCTCGCCTGCATGCGGCGCAGAGACAAGCGTTTCGCTTATGCCGAATAAGGATTATGTATTCAACAATGCGAAGACTGTTATAAGTTTCCAAGGCAGTGGTTCTGTGCCTGCAGCAGCATATTTTGCGCTGAATGTTTTGCCTAATACCTTGCCGTCGAAAAGATTTCAAGATGCTTCTCCGACTATAGACAGGCAAATACAGTTTGATTACGACTTGGTTGATGATAATGCCGGCATTGGCAAATTGCAGCTTGGCTTCCGTTATAATGAGATACCCGGCTTGAATGAAAACGAGCGGACGGCTGTCTACTCAAGATTGCGCCTTGCAGAAGGCTATATGCAATATGATACATATCCTGCCGGAGATAAGCCGCAGCCAATAATATTGAAAGATAATGCCGGCGATGTTGTAAAATCTGTGCGTAATCCGATCAACGTTATCGGCGGCGATCCTACATTTGGCGGATTGCTTTCGATTACTCAAAGTGCTGCACTTCCTGCAAAGGGCGGTGCGGGCATTGGATTGGCAAAAACAGGCTCAGCGCCAGGTGCCAGAGATACGGTATATTCAACCTCTCAATTCCTGATTCATATTCCAAGCGAAATAGTATCGGTGCAAAACGGTCGCTGGTCTAACCCTGCAACATGGGAATATGGCGAAACTCCGTTGGCGATGGATTCTGTAATCATCAAACATCTTGTTTATACAGGGTTGTATGACGCATATAATACGCCTTTGTTTGGCAAGCCTCCATATCCGATGGCAGAAGATAAGTTAGCAACGGAAGGAATGTATGCTGCGGGCTTGTATCCGGCAGGCAATCAATTGGCAAAGCATGTTACTATTGTGCCTAATACTACGGAAGCAGGTCAAAATTCATGCTTGATAATTGGCAATGAAGTGAGAAATACTGTGGCAGGACCCGATTATACTACCGGTTCGCAAGCTATGGATTTTGCAAAAGTATTGAAATTTGCCAGCAGCGATATTAACGGCATAACCATATTAACACCGGTTATTGATTTTGGCAATACAGCTATGTTCCCGACGGGTTATCCGAGCTATAATCTGACATTGAATGATATTATAGGAAAAGATGTAACAGATCCTATGATACAGGCGCTGTCGGGCTTGTACATAATGGAACGCAGGACAGATGGCAATGGTCCGTTTATTAAGGCTGCGAATATAGATAATAAAGGCACGCAGATAAATAACTCCATACTTGAAATAGGAAATTAAAATCATATTCTAAAACATGCTGTTCCTTAGAACGCAGCTGAATAATGAAAAATAATTCATAAATAATGAGAAATAAATCAAACATTGTAATCATCATAACACTTATATTAGGTTTGCACTGCAAAGCCGCAGCACAGGTCTGGAACAATAATTCAGGCGGTGTGAATGCTTATAAAGGCGGCGCCAAATCCGAAGTGCGCATGACAGGTTCCAAGACCAATACCTCTGATATTCATGGTACTATACTGGGCATTGGGGAAAATAATGCAAGCAGGATACCATACAAAGTGGTGTGGGCAAAGGCAAAGGAAGCCGGCGTTGTGCAGAATGTGCAGGGCGATTTGTTCTTTACAAATTTATGGCTTGAAGGCAGCAATAAATTGGTACAGACAGTGAATGTGAGTGGTTATTATAATGCAGGTGATTCGGTTTCTCCGGAAAATATAAGCTATGCAGGCAGATTCACTTATGATGGCGATGGCGATATAGTGCTTCAAAAAATAGCTCCAGCTTATGATGCTGTCGGCAATAATCATGTTGCAAATGCTTATGACACACTGATACTGTCGAAAATTTCGATAAACAATACTAAGCAAATACCAGCTGTTTCAGGCAAATATGGGCAGGTGTATGTTCGCGGGCAATTGAATGTAATGGCAGGCATTGGACTTGTGAATGATGGCGATTTGACTCTGATTCCTAATGACGAAGGCACTAAATCATATATAGATGGCAGTCTGGTAGTAAATGAGACAGGCACATTTAATATCCGCACGGCAGCTAATCCTGCCAGTTTCGTTGTTGATGAAGATACTCTGGCAATAGGTGCAGCAGGCAGTGTGGTTATTAACAGCAATGTTGCAGGTAATAGATATTATGATGCCAACAATTTCAACAAGGCTGGCTTTGGCATGGCTGGCGGCAGGTTAGAGGTGTTTGGGTTATTGGAGAATGCCAATGCTGCTAAGAACAATATTAATCTGGTGAACTGGAATGCCCCATATCCAGCATCGACTGTTGCTTATTATGGTGCCGACCAAGCCGGCAAATATATCATGCCGACCTTATGCGACTATCCTTACGGCAGGCTGGAAATGGCAAACGATATTCTGAATCCTGCGACTATTGATAGAAAAATGAACAGCAATACATACGTGCTGGGCAATACTAAACAGGCTACAGTTGCCACAACGGTTGATGACAGCACATTTGTGTTTAGCGCAGCAACCGGCGGCACGTTCTCCTCCGCCTCGGGCATGGATACCCTTGTGTTTATAGCAGGCAGCGCCACTTACCATGGCAATGGCTTGGGCGAAGTAGCCGGCTGGATAAAGCATAGAGACTGCAATAATAATGCGGGCAATATAGTGGTTGGCAAAGAGTATGTACTCCATAACGATAAGACACGCATAGTATTCAATACAACTGCAACACTGTTTGAATACTTCGCCATGCAGTCGCTGCCAAATACAGTGCCAAGCAAGAAGATGCCGGATGATGATACATTGCATATAAACAGGCAGATACAGTTGGATTATAAATTTTCAACGGTGCCTGCTGACCATTCGACAATGGCAATTAATAAATTGCAGCTTGGATACAGGACAAGTGAAATCCTGGCAGCAACACCGGCAGGCAAGGAAGAGGTTGTGAATAATTTGAAAATGGACGAAGGCTGGATGCTGACAGGCGGTTATATACCTGCAGGACAAAGAACACAGGCGATACGCATCAAGGATAATGCCACAGGAATGGCTGTGTCTCCGGTAAGAGATGCTTATGGTTCTGGAGATTTGCTTGGCATAACATTGCAGGCTAATGGCAGTTCGGACAGGATAAGATTGAGAGACGACGGAACTGCTCCGGGCGATATAAATGATATATACACAAATTCACAGATAGTTCTCAATGCGGCGCCGAATGTTATCATTTCGATAAATAGCGGTCGCTGGTCAAATCCTGCAACATGGGATATAGGCGAAACTCCAAGAGCGGCTGACAGCGTGATAATTGAGCATCAAATATATACAGGGTTATGGATAAACAGCATGACAGATCTATTCGGCGTTAAGCCGTATCCGAAAGCTGAAGACAAGCTTTTAACGGATTCGCCGGCTGAATTTACCGAAGGCAATATACTTGCAAAGCATGTTACAATAAGACCAAATGCAACAAGCGGCAAGAACTCGGCATTGATAATTGGCAACAGTGTTGCAAGCGCATCGGGTGCAGAAGTTATGGATTTCAACAAGATACTGGCTTTCGGCAGGACATGCACAAACGGCATCAATGTCATTACGCCGAATATGCCGAGCGTGCCAATAGATTTCACAATAAATGATGCGACCGATCCAGCTAAATATGAAGCCCTGTCCGGCCTCTATATCATGACGCAGATAGGCAGCACGGACGCGCCGGTGATACGGGCTACAAATCTATTCAACAGCGGCGTTACAACGAATAATGCCATAATTGAAATAGGGAATTGAGAAAGAATTATGAATAAAAATTCATAAATGATACCAGCAGGCGAAGTATAAGTAATCGTACTTATAACTGTAGTGCAAACGATGGCGTAATAATAGATGGTATTCTATCCGGCATCGACAAATAAACAAGACAAACACTAAATAGAAAAATTTAACACAAATATATATTAATCACATTTAAGGGTAAACAAATAAAATGTTTAACACAAAAAAAATTGTCAAAGCGATAAAAATCGCAACAGCAGGAATCGTAGTTTCTGCAGGTATTTTAGGTAGTGCTAATGCACAAAAGTGGGACAACACTGGTGGTACTTATAAGGGTGGTACAACAGGTAAAATTAAAATGCGTGGTACAGCACCAACAGCTCAAACTGGTTGTGCAACTGAAGAATCAGGTACAATTGTAGGTATAGGTACTTCGGATGCTACTCGAATTGATGCAACAGTCGTTTGGTCGAAACCAGCAGGTGCAGACCAACAAGTACAAACAGGCTTGTATTTTGAGAATTTGTATGTTGAAGGTAATCCAAAAAACATTACAGATGTTTTCGTTAGCGGTATTTATGACGTTTCCGGTATGGCTCCTACTGGTACCGTCGCAGAGCAAGTTGCAAATATCAAATATGATGGTAACTTCACATACGATGGTACTGGTACTGGCCTTGATGCACAAAACATAGTTATGGCATTAAATGCAACTGCCGGTGGTACCGGAACAGCTTATAG
This sequence comes from Kapaibacterium sp. (SeqCode), assembly GCA_031550405.1. Classification (GTDB taxonomy): domain Bacteria; phylum Bacteroidota; class Ignavibacteria; order Kapaibacteriales; family UBA2268; genus JAVBOP01. The sequence continues at coordinate 19,048 of JAVBOP010000174.1, read as the reverse complement.
TACCTTAACTGCTGTTGGCGGCGAAAAAGTTATAGACGGCACAACAACTGTAGAAGTAGGCAAAAAATTAGATGTTCAAGTGGCTACTGTTGTAAACAATAGCGGTACATTGAAAATAAACAATACTGCTGATGTTGCATCAACAATTGCCGGTACTGTGAATGTTGACGCTGCTACAGGTATCTTTAACATACAGGCTCCTGCAACAGCTCCTGTACAAATCGATGCTGCAGGTAAACTTGAACTTCTTGCAACTGCAACTAACCCAGGTGCTTTGACTATGGGCGCTGGCTCAAGGTTAGAAGTTGGAGGTACTCTGTCTAACTTAAATACTCTCTATAATAATACTGCTTTGGACGCTTCTGGCAATCCGTCAACCGTTGCTTATAACAATGCTGGTGATATAATGCCAGTTATATGTGAAAATCCTTATGGTAGATTAGAGTTTATGGCTGCTGCTAATAGAACATTAAGCGATAACGTCTTTATTGCAGGACAGGCTTCAGACGCTCTTTATTTCCCAGGTTCACAGAATTATACTAGTGATCCAGCGGCAGCACTTACAACAACAGATGCTTTTAAAGTTAAGTTTATCCATCCAGCAGCAAATGCAACATACACTAACTACAATGCAGAAGTTATCGGTTGGGTAGAGCGCGCTCCCGCTTGTGCTACAACAACAGCATCAATTGCAGCTGGAACAACCTATCTATTCCACAACCACTTAACTGCACTTTCATTTAATGCAGCAGGCGGAACAGACTTAACAAGTTTTGCATTGCAATCATTGCCAGCAACATTACCATCTAAGAGACAAGATGACCACGGTCAAGACTCTTTAGTTGTAAGCAGACAATATCAAGCTGATTATGTAGCAACTGGAGCTGGTGCTGAAATTACAAACATGAAACTTGGCTTTAAAGCAAGTGAAATCACAGCAAATGACAAAGACAAGATGTATGAATATCTTCGTTTGTCAGAAGGCTATTTGCCAACAGGTACTTATGCTGGGGAAGTGCCACAAAACATAGTACTTGCTGATGGTGCTGGTGCTGCAGTAAAAATAACTAAAGATCCAGCAACAATAAGTGGTACATGGTTGTCAGTTAATCAGGCAAGCGCAGGTGCTACAAGTGGTATCAAATTAGTGTCTGGTGGAACTGCTCCTGGCGTAGCGAATGAATTGTTCAACACTTCGCAAATCGTAATCAATTCTACACCAGACATCTTTATGTCAGTTACAAATGGTCGCTGGTCAAATCCTGCAGTTTGGAATAACTCATCTACTCCAAGAGCTATAGATAGAGTTGTGGTACGCCACCAAGTATATACAGGTTTATATGCTGCAGGTAACTTGTTCGGATCTGGTCCTTATGACAAAGCAGAAGATATTCTTGCAACAGGCGAAGTATCTGCAATTGAAAACGTTCTTGCCGACCAAGTGTTAATTTCTACAGCTAACGTAACAGGCTGGCCTAATATAAGCAATGGTGCAGGTACTACCGCAGCATTAATTATTGGTAACGAAGTGCAATCAGGTGCTGAAAATATGAACTTTGCTACTAAATTAGCATTTGGACATTGTGGCACAGGTATTACAGTTGACGGTTCCGCAAGTGGCTCTACAACAGATCCGGATGCCTTTAACATAAATGACGCAGTGGCTAATAATTCAGCTGCACAAGGTATCAAAGGGTTATTCGTGATGAAACCTACAGGCACAGCAGGCAACAACCAGAACGCAGCAGGTGACGGACCAATCATCAGAGCTACAAACTTGACAAACAAAGGCTCTTTGTCAAACAGTGGTACTGTTGAAGTTGGTAACTAAAAGTATTTTGATAATAGCAGGGGGGAGCAATCTCCCTTGCTATATTGACTGCTGAAATCAACAGCGTTGGTTGAGCTTGTCGAAGTAAAAGATAATTGCTTTGCTTCGACGACCTCAAAGAACTGATAGATAATTAGTTTGTGCCCAGCATTCATTTCTCAGGAAATGAAAACACCTTATAGCTATTTTTTTGTATAAATGGTTAAATAATTTCACACTTATGAGGTGTGCTGGGCTTTAATAACCTTCTGAACGTAGCGAAGTATCTTACATAGATGCTTCCCTTCGTTCGCATGACAAAATACTCCATCGCTATGTGTTTTCCTTTCGACAGGCTCATGGAGCTTGTCGAAGCTGTAGGTAGGCGAGGGGTAATTGACGAAAAATTAATTTTTTTTAATATTAAGCAAATTAATGTTAACTTTTATAATAACCAAGCATAATAACGTAGCTTTGCACATATACAAAGTATGAAAAATATAAAGTACATCATAATATCCGCTGGGTTGCTACTATTCCTGTCAGGCGTAATAAATGCGCAGGTTTTGATAGATAACAGCAATAAACAGGGCAAGATAAATAACAAGGGTACCATAAGAATAAGGACTACCGGCAGCTTGCTTGGTATGCCGGATACTATTGGCGGCAGAGTCGAGTTTGTTGATAATCATCCTGAATATGAGCAGATAATACCGAATATATGTTATAATGTGCTTAAAATTTCTGGCAGAACCAACCGCTATGTTGATTCTACATGGGCAAACAAAGCAACCCGCCAGCTAAGCGTTCTTGATTCGCTTATATTGTCGGACAGTGCAAAGGTAAGAGCAAATGCGGTAGAAGTACATGCAAAAGGCGTTGTTAAGAATACAGCGGTTATAGTAGGGAAAGAAGATGTAAGGTTAAATCAGGAGCTCAATTCACAGGTCATAACCGGCAGCGGGCATTTTTCACGCCTTAATATAGATAATCCTAATGGTGTTGATATAGTTGATGGTGGTGGGTTTACAGTTCAAAACAAGCTGGAGCTGACACGCGGCGAATTTCGCAACAGCTCTGCCAGTAACTTCAACATGGGCGATGCGGGCTTGCAGCGCGACGGCAGTACCAGACTTGATACTATAACAGTTTCGTATACAGCAGAGTGCGATTCGAATAGAATGGATACCGTTGTGATATATGATACATCCAATTACGACCTGTCCCGTCCGCTAATAGTGCGCCATGTCGGTGCTTCTCTTAGCATGGAGCCCAATTTTATTGAAAATACAGTTGATATACGCTACACAGGCGGCGGCTCTATGGCAACCACAGGCGAAGTGCCGTCCAATCCAAATGTCCTGCATGATTTATATGTGGAGAATACCGATTCGCTGATAATGGCGAGAGCAGTTACGGTGAATGATAGCATATATGCGGCAACACATATCCATACTATGAATGATACATTGACTTTGACATCCAAGAAAAATCCGCATTATGAGCCGGCTAATCCGAATGCAGAGATATATGGCAGCTTCCGCCGCACCGATTGGGCAGAAGGGGAGCGTATATTGCTTAATAACCCTTATACCTATCTTTTGTTCAATAACCCTGTAAACAGGTCTGAAATAAGTACAATAACCTCAAGCATATATCCTCACCAATACCATGCTCTGAAAAATGGCGACAGGCAGAAAGTGGAAAGAGCCATAACTCTGGCTGCCAAAGATGCTGCCGGCAATGACAATACCAATGCCATTGATGCCGAGTTCGGCTATGGCTGGAGGTATGGTGGTCTGTATGATGAAACAGGTTCTCTGGCATTTGACAAGCTCCGATTGCAATTCTTCCAGCAAAGCGATGAGAACTGGGTGATTAATGCTACTTCGGGCACTCCTGTAAACAATCCTGATGGAAATTGGGGATATTCTCAAGCGGCAAAAATTACAGACTTCGGCTACTATGCGATAGGCACTATGTGGGATTATATCGTTATGTCGCTTAAAGCCCGTCTGGAAGGCGCATATAGATATGACAAAAAAACAATGGGCAACGAGTTGCAGCAAAAAGGCTTAATACCTATGCCGCCTCCAGATACATACCCATACAACATAGATAAGAATAGGGCATTTTATGTGAGAACTGATGGCAAGCTGCCAGATTCTGTTGTGGATTGGGTAGTGGTTGTATTCAAGGAATCATATACCTCCGAGAATACAATAGTCAACACGCTTCTGCTTAAGACGGACGGCAGTCTGGTTGATATGTATGGCAATGCGCAGGTTATGTTCTCAACCACAGGCGAAGTGGTATACAGCAACGGGCAGATAATATTGCCGCAGGACACAACCAAATCCCTTATAGACAGGGACTACTATATTGCTGTGATGCACAGAAACCATACAGCGGTAATATCGACAAAACCTGAAGAGTTTTTGATAGCCGGCGAGAACAGCTTCGACTTTACCAGACCATCGTTTGTAATGGGCGGCGAGCATTCATTGCGCAAAGTCGATAGAGAGCCAAATGCGCCGACCATGTTCCTCTATGGCATGATAGCCGGTGATGTTAATAACGGCAATATGCCCGACGGCATCATAACCGAAAGCGACTACAAGGCTATATTGCCTGCATATTCTCAGTGGCGCAACAGCGTGTTTGAAGGGTATTTATTGCACGACTTGGATTTGAACGGGATCATTACAACACGGGACTATAACGTTGGGTTCAACAATCGCAACAAGACGACACTGTTCCCATATTGACAGCATCTGCCTTATCTCTGAGGCAGGCGGCTTGATGAAGTTGAATAGATTTATGAAAAAAAAATCATAATTGAAATGAAGAATATAATACGACTACTTATAATATTTGCAATAATCATGCTGGCGAAAGCCGGGATGTATGCACAGGCGACGGTAGATACTCTGATGAATGTATCTATCGAGAACCTTCGCATTGATACCGCCGGACATTACAGCGAATTTGATATATATTTGACGCGTACAAATCCTGCATGGCATTTATGGGAAAATGCAACCTTGCAGATGGCGATTGCAAATGCGGCTGGCGGCATTGATTATTCGGCTTATAATGTTCAGTTAGTTGATGGTGCAAGTGAAATTATAACAGGCGAAAACACAGCATATTACAAGCCGGAAATCAAACTGATGGACGACAGACTTATGCTTATTGTTACTGGACCGGACGAATACTATTTTGCAAAGGCATTTCAACTGGCAGAAAAATTACGCCTGTGCCGGATACGGTTAGCTGCAAAATCAGGCAATAATGGCAGCTTGCCAACAGCTGTAAGCTGGAAAGCACCGTCCAATTACTATCAGGCTATTGCATATAAGTATGTTGAAAATGTAGATGGATTGCCCGAATATGTTGTTGAAGCACGCGATGAAGACCAGATAGATGTGGGCTGGACTACGTCGTTTTCTGTGGCGCCGACCATTCCGCCTGTAATGTCGGTCGATTATTTTACAGCAACTTATGTTGGCAACCTTAGTGTTATATTGCGATATGGTACTTCGAGCGAATACCTGAACAAGGGCTTCATAATCAGGCGCGGTATTAATCCGGATTATAGAATATACAACGATACTGTGCAGTCATACAACGATATTCCAGATGAAATTTTTACTGTAACAGTAGGGGATTACAGGGATCCGCACTTTGCAAACACAATGACCGGACTGTACAATTCATACACGGGCAAGCACTACGACCCTGTGCCGGATAAAATTACTACAAGAGAGGTAGAATATGTATACCGGCTGTATAACCAGACGGAAGGCTCTGACGAATTGCACAAACTGGCAACAGTGCCGCTTATAACTCCGAATCAGGTCATAGTATTGGCATCGCCGGTGCCTAATCCGTTTTCCGAAAGGACAAGCATAAGATATATAGTTGATGATGATGTGTATTTGACTTGCGAAGTATTCGACGAATTAGGCAGGAAAGTCAAGAATTTGGCAGACGATGTGAATGGCTTGCTGGATAGAACTTATGTGAAAAAAGGCGAGTATTATGCGCAATTCCCTGCACCGGAGCTTGCAACACAGGGCTTGTATGAGGTCAGGTTCATAGCATATCCTATAAATTACGGTACATTTAAAATAGCAGAAGCTTTCGTTAAGACCCAGCTTGTAAGGGATTGAAAATGAAAATAAATTTAATAATCGCTACTGCTATTCTTGCACTGTCTTTTGCAAAGCTCAATGCACAGATAACAATTCTGCATCCCAATGAAAATGATACTCTCATAGTCGGCGAATCTGCTAATATTGAATGGATAAATGAAACAGGCAATGCAGTGTCTGTTTCATATTCCGTAGATAGCGGCAAGACTTGGCAGCTCATCTCAAAAAACATATCAGAAAATACAGTCAGCTGGACAGTTCCATATCTATCAAACAAACATATTCAATTCAAAGTTGAAGAACCCGAAAAAATTGCGGTGGAAATGTACTGGGAAAATTTAATTGCACATGAGCAGGAAATAAAGAGCTGCAGCTTCAGCGAAGACGGCAAATACTATATTACTGCTGGCGAAGATGGCTGTTTTAAGATTTGGGATATTGCCAGCCGGGAACTTAACTGGAAATATACGCATTCAGCGGACAGAATGAATTGTGCCAAATTTTGGGACAATGCCGATACAGTGGTTTATGCCACTGGCAATAGTATATTTTTGTGGCAGCGGCAAGGCGATATTTCTGAATTTTTATTCACTTTTTCTGATAGAGCAGTCTATATTGATGTCAATAAAAAAGATGGGCTGATAGCCGCATGCTCGTGGGACGGGTATGTTGTGATATATTCCATCAGGGACAGAAAAGAGGTTTCGCGGTTCTTAGGCAAGGATATTGACGATATTTATGAGCGCTGCCGGTTTTCGCATAGTGGCGAATATCTTGTATTCAGCGGCTATAACAATATCGTAAATCTATATAATCTTAAGACTAAGGAATTTAAATATCATCAGGTTAATAGCAATGTGAATATTATTTGGGGATTGGACTTTTCTTTTGATGATAGCGAAATAATTACTGCAGGGCTGGATTCAAAAATTCGCCGATTTGATGTTGCAACGATGCAGCAGATTGCCGTTTATGACCATATCTATGATTCCCACGTTCGCTCCGTACGCTATGTCAATGAATATAATGACTTTATCTCAGGCGATGTGCTTTCCGGCGGTTATTTCACTTATGGAAATTTGGAAAGGAACGAAATAGACAGTATACCTGTCGGCTATCAGATAACGGATGTTGATTATCATTATCAAAAGTATTATGGCGTGGCTGGCAGAAAATCGCGTGCTGAAGGCAAATTTACTATTTTTGAAATCGTGAAAACTCCTGCGGCATCAGCTGTTTCAAGCTCCAATGCCTATTACAGATTTTTTGTGGATATGCCGGAAGTGAAGGCTCGATACAATGAGGCAGTGAATTTTCCCATGAAATTTGAGCATAATTACAAGATAGACAGTATTCCATTCAATAAAATAAATCTGATTGCGAGAGTGGCTTTTCCCGGAAAGCTGCTCAATTTCACAACCCCTCGAAATGCCTACGAGATACGTGGTTTTGACTTTATTTATGGCTTCAATATTGATAACATTCTGGATGCGGGAATTCGCCCTGCAATTGCAGCGAAAGTGATACTTGGCGATACAAACTATGCTCCTGTAGCCTTTGAAGCGTGCTATTCCTCTAACCCAATGGTTTTATATGAGACTAACGATGGCTCCATAGAGATAACGGCTGATTGCATTAGCGATCTTGGCAGATTTATTATTGCTGGCAAGGCAACATCGTTGGAAATTGATAATTCCGATAAAACTAATATCATTTTTTATGCAAATATTGCTGAAGATGATGAATATAAATTCATTTTTTCTAACGCTGCTGGTCAAATATTATATGAAATAAGTCTGAATCAATCTGGCAGATATCCCATTCTTCTTCCAAAAAGTGTTTATCCGGGCGGAGCATATTTCATCCGACTCTTTTCCGCATACAATTCAATATCCAACAGCCTGATACTCTTAAAATAGCTTCCCGCAACATTTTTTTTTGCGCAATATTGCTTGCAATATCAAAAATATTTTGTATATTTATAACTTAAATTTTACTTAATGTAATGATATATTGCTATGGTAAAAATATATTTTAAAATGCTATTAAAGTGCTTGTTGCTTGGTGCGGTATTTCTGGATGGTAGTGAAAGTTTTGCCATAAATAAAATTGTTGCAGCAGGTACAACATGGAACGTTGTAGCTGATACGACAATTTTGGATAGCTTGATTGTCGAGACAGGCGCTAATGTAGAAGTTCAGCCGCAAGTATTGTTAAAAATAAATAAAAGTCTTGTGTCAAATGGCGGGAATTTGATATTGAGCCATAACGACAGCCTGCATGTACAAAATGATATAATTTTAATTAATTCCACAATTAATGCCAACGCAGATAGTAATGGCGTAAGAGCAATCAATATAATAAGTTATAAGAGTGATATAAAAATATATGGCAATAATATTTTTTTGAGAGCAAGTAATATTTCGCTTAATGATTCCAGTTTGTTGGAGATTAGTGGAATGGAAGTAAGTATAAATCGTACTACAAAAGGTAATGTGTTATTTAATAACAGCCGCCTCTATATTTCAGCCGATTTTGCCTCTGTTTATGCAAAATATAGTTCAAACGAGCTGGTTTTAAACAGTAGCAGCATGGAAATAGCTGGCAATGAAGCCAGTTTGTTGCTCTCTAAACTGGTGTCTAACAACAGCACGATAAATATAAATGGGCAGAGTGCGAGACTGGAAACTTCTGTAGATAGCTTTGCCGATAGTAGCAATTTGAATATTAATGGAGATTTCGCCAGTTTTTTTTGTTTTAAAAGCAATTTTACTGCTCGAAATCACAGCAAGATAGAGATAAATGCGGTCTTATCGAATAGTACTAATTTTAATGTAAGCGATACATGCTTTTTAAATAATAGTGAATTAATTTTAAATGGACAAAATGCGATTTCTACAATAGCGCATACATATATTGATGGTTCCAAAATTGAAATATCAGAAATTGCTGCAAACTCTTATATTTCAACGCATTACATAGTATACTCCGGAACAGTAGCCAATCCTCCGCATCTTATCATTGCTGCTGGAGAGCTTTCTGCTGACTATATTTGCCGCAACGAAGACGGCAACCCTGATAATGACGTAATTGTGTATACCCAAAGCAACGGCAGAATTACATTTCCTGATACTGTGCTTGGAAATAAAAAGGCTGACAAGTTTTTTCCACCTCTCAGTCGTGCAATTTTTGATATAGGTGATAGTAAATCTACTACAAATTGGAGCGGTGGTTTAGTGCGCATCGATACTTCGGCAGGCGCAAATCAATTTGCTGTTTATATTGCTTCAATAAATAATTTGGGCAGCGGTGGTACATTGCTGCTGCAGCCGAGCAAAAAGGATCAATTCTATAAGGTGCTTGTAAACAATGAGATAGACAGTTTTATATTGAATAAGGGCATTCCTGCAGCTGCGAATAATCCGATATTGGAAATTATAGGCACGGCAAAAATGAATTTTTTTTCACTAAACAGTGTTGGCGATAATAGATTGATATTTTACGATTCCATATTCATTCATGAAAATTTCGATAATAGCCTTGAATATAATGGAATTAATGCAATAGGCGAAAATTCATATTTTGTGTTTGATGGCGTCGCTGAACAAAGAATTATTAACAGCACACCTAATGCTTTGCCTTTTCAAATAAAAAATATGTTGATAAAAAACAACAATATTGTACATTCTGAAAAAAATATTGATATTACGGGTGAATTGCTGCTGGAAAGTGGCAATCTGTCGATTGCAGACAAAATTTTAATTTTTGATCATGGAGCAAAAGTTTATAAAAAAATGAACAGTTCGCCAAATAAAATTTCAGAATTATCCTCCTTTTCCATTTCAACTTCAATAATACAAAGCATATATGGGAAAGTTCAGTATAAATTACAACCCAATATTTCTCAATATATAGATGATTATTTCATATTTCCCATTACAATTCTTGGCAGCGATAGCACTACAACGCAATATTTAGGTGCATATATTTCATTCTTTGGCAACGCAATATATGGTGCTAAACCGTTGCTATCAGTTGTTCCGCATAACTATGTGCATGAAAATCATGCGAATGACGAAAGCTATTTGAAATCTTTTTGGCAGGTTTCAGCTGATGATATTCAAATAGAAAATAAATATTTTTCAATTAATTTTTGCGCCAATCCTGTTGAATGGCAAGGAGATTTGGCTAATCTTCTACCCACTGCGAAGTTAGATTTTCAGAGGGAATTGTTTCCAGCTGAAGAAAATAAAACAGATACTGTTAATAATTATTTATCCATAAATGCAAAATTTGTAAAAAAAAATGATTACTTAAATGGCATTTGGGGTTTGGTTACGATTGGAAATTTATTTTACAGCCGTTGCAGCGGCAATTGGAATGAAAAAAACACATGGACTCTTGCCGCTGACCATTTGGGTGAAGCCGTGCCTCATTCCATAATTTTTCCGGCAACGCCGTCGAAAAAAGATAGCGTGATCATATCCAATAACCATATTATCGATTTGAATAACGATATAATTATTGAATTTTTATCTGTTGGAACTAATAGTATTATAATGGACTTAGAGAATATTGGCAGGTTAAATATGGGAGAATTTATTATTTCTGGAAATAAATTTATTTTGCACGATAACTCAACGATTGGCATAGGTTCGGAGAATGGAATAGCGGAGGAAGGTGTTTTTTCTGGCAATATTCAGACGGACGAAAGAATTTTTTCTAACCATGCTAACTATATTTATAATAATAAAATTATGCAGATTACCGGTTTGGGGATTCCGGATACCGTAGCATCAATTCTTTTTGATAACAGCGACAAAATTTATTTGTCAAAATCGCACCATGTTTACGATTCGATTATCGTTTATAAAGGCGATGTATTTATGAATAAAAATTCATTATTGGGTTTGGAAACTGCAAAATTTGAAATGAAAAACAATGATACCAAACTATATCTTGATGGAAATTTATCAATTTTATCAGCTTGCGGAGGATATGATAAATATATTTTTAATATTCCTCAATATTGTGACAGCATCAAGACTACCATCATTTTTGATGGTAGTGAGGAGCAGTTTGTTTCAGATCTTCCAGATAATTTTTACAGTAATAATGAATATTATTTTAACAGTAATGATGTCTTCTATCCTGCGCCAAACGCTTTCAATATTGGTTTTCCGAATGTGGAATTGCAAAATGGGATAAAATATATCACAAATAATATTAGTATTTTTGGCAATCTTGTCAATCGCTATAATTCTGAATTAATAATTCATCCAGATATTACCACATCATTTCCAATTCTTAAAATATACAAAAATTTATTTAATAGCTCGGCAATTTCCAATCACGGAACAATCGAAATAGGCTATTAGAAAAATATAGTATAATATTTAAAATAGCTGTTTTTTCATGGTTTAGTTTGTAAAAATTTGATGTAGTTACACTATTTTAAAATTACGTATAAAAAAAATATTTTGTTTATGTTTCAAAACTCGCAGTAAAAAATGATTTTCAGCATGGACATCCACATTATAAATGTTGTGTTTGCAGTCGCCAATTTTACTCCAAATATGATATTTTCTCGAACTTCTTTTATTTGTTATTTTGGGTGGGTGGAGCACCGGCAAGCATGGATTTATATTTGCCATTGCAGAACAAATCTATGGATTTGGATATGTAAGTATCATCTCTATAAAAATCTTCGAAAACGGCTATTTCGCTGTAAAAGCGAGCTTTTATTTCATAATCCAATATCTTTTTGGCGTCTTGTTTGGCATTGAAATTATTTAGCAAAGTGAATTTCATGTCTTCTTCAATGGCTTCTACAGTCTTTTCGATGGAGCTCTTTGCCTTATTCGACAAGATGCTGTTGGCTTTTACATTAATGATCGCTTTTATTGGGGCGAGTTTTTGGGAATTTTCACGCTTTGTGGTGAATTTAACAAAGTCATTATATATCTTGTCATTCATTGTGTATTCAAAGCGATTTAAGCTATTTTGCTCGCAAAAAATATTCGCATAATGAAAAAATATCATTCCGTTTAGCAGAGTTGGTATCAGATTGTTAATGCTTTTGTCAGGGATTTCGCAATCAGGCTTAATTCCATTTAATTCATAGACTTCCCGCCCGTTATGTGTATAGAACAATACTGTATCAACACTTGTTTTTTCGGCATTAGAATAGTCTATTTTTTGAATACATCTGCCTGAAGGAGTGTAATATTTAGCTGTTGTAAGCTTCATTGAATGCTTGTCCGACAATTCAAAGACCATTTGCACAAGCCCTTTGCCGAAAGAAGTGCTGCCGATGATAATAGCTCTATCAAGGTCCTGCATAGCGCCGGCGAGGATTTCACTTGCACTTGCACTGTTTCCATTAACCAGCACGGCGATAGGCAAAGTTGTATCAACAGGTTCATTGTGAGAATAATAGTCGTATGAATATTTGTTGTGCTTGCCCTTTGTCGAAACAATTTTTGAGCCACTCGGCACAAATAGCTCGCAAATACCAACAGCTTCGGATAAAATTCCGCCGGGGTTATCGCGCACATCTATAATCAAGCCCTTAAGTCTGTTTTCGGTATATAGCTTGTTGAACGCAGTAATAAACTCTATTGCACATTTGCGGGAAAACCGCTCTATCTTTATGTAGGCAATATTGCTATCCAAAACTTTGGCAATAGTAACAGAAGGCAAATGAATGGCAGCCCTTTTGATGGCATAATCCAATGTATCCTTATTGCCTCGCAGGATTTTCAAATTAGCGAGCGAGCCAGCTTTGCCCTTAGAAAATTCCTTGATATCTTCCTTATTTATAACTATATTATCATTTATCGAATAGATTATATCTCCAACGTGCAAGCCAGAATTGAAAGCCGGAGTATTGTCCCGTATTTTGACAATAGTCAGCATGCTGTCGATTAAGCCGACAGTAAAGCCAAAGCCAATGTAGTTGCCATCAGTAATCAGTTCTATATCGCTTTCATTATTTTCACCAAAAAATTCGGCATAGGGATCCAGATTCGCCAGCATTCCCTCAATGCTATTCTTCAATATCGAATCAACAGGAATATCATTGAGATAGTTGTTGGTGATTTCTCTGACCGCATTGCCATACACCTCAAATACACGATTCAGCTTGAATTGGTAATCCGAGTACCACGCAATCAGCGTTAATGATAAACCAGACAGTAAAATGGCAGCCGCAAGCTTTTGCTTTCTCATAAATATGCTTACAACAATATAGTTAAGAGTTGGATTTGGTTAGTAAATGAATAATACTAAATTAGCTAAAAGTTTGTTACTATTACGATAAAATATTGCAAAAGTGTATTAAAATGGCAGCAAGTTGGATTAATTTTCGTTTGTTTGCCTGATATTGTCAGGAATTTTACTCTCTTTTATTTTTACTGGAAAGATATTTTTTAATTCAGGCAAAGAATTATGAAAAAAAATTAATAAAATTATTCCACACGTAACGCATGAGTCGGCAACATTAAAAACAGGAAAGTAAGAGTAGTGTATATTTAGAAAATCGATATGAATGTCGGGAATATCAACCAGTATAAAATCAACAACCCGCCCATAAAATAGCGGAGCAGTGCCATAAAATATACCATAAAAGCATCTGTCAATAGAATTGCCAAATGCTCCAGCCAAAACTAATGCAAGTGCCAATTTTACAAAATTATTGGCTAAACTACCTATTTTATATAAATAATAAGCAATTAGCCCAGAAGCGATAAGCGAAAAAATACTTAAAAATATTTTTCCCCAGCCAAAAGAAATGCCAAATGCCATACCTGCATTTTCAATATATGTAAGCTGAATTATGCTGCCAATTATGGGGATTACTTCACCGTAGTGCAGTCCTTCGTGAGAAAAGCCTAAGAAATCGAATCCTTTTATTGCTAATTTCGTTGCTTGATCAAGCAATACCAAGCATGCAGACGCAATAAAAAATATTTTGGAATTATTTTTCATACCTTGCAAATATACGAAAAAATAGCATAAATTGCGATACTTGCCCGAGCCACAGCAAATAAGTGCATTCACAGTATGAGCTGTTCTCCTTATCAAATTTCGGTGTAATTTTCTCTGATTCTTGCTTCTCGCCGGTATTTGGCTAACAGGCGTAAATCGACAACCTTGTCGGCTTCATCAATGATTTCCACGCCAAGCATGGTTTCCAACACATCTTCCATCGTCAGCAAACCCTCAATCCCGCCGTATTCATCGACCACAAGAAACAGATGCTGTTTTTTTGCCAGAAAAGTATCAAGTGCTTTACCAAGTTCTGCATTTTCTGGAATGAAGTGCAATTCTCTTGACAAATCTTTTAAAATTTTATTCATTTTCCCGTTCAATGCAGCGCTAAATACTTCTTTTGTAATAACATATCCAATAATTTTATCATCAATAGAATCTCCATCCCAAATCGGAAAGCGCGAATACATTTGAAGTTCGGGCATTTTTATAGCATCCGCAATGCTAACTGTCGATTTACAGGAAAATAATACCGTTCGCGGCGTCATGACATCCGAAACAAGGATATCATTGAAATTCATAACATTTTTCAATAATCTGTATTCGCCATCGGCTATTGATCCGTCTTCCCGTGCTTCTTCGACCAAATCAGTAATTTCTTCGATGGTAATATCATCATTTTTTTTGCCTGAAATTTTTATGAAAATCAGCATGAATTTTCGGACTAATGGTATGAGGAAAGCTGTGCAGTAATATATTATTGGTGATAGCGAAAGTATGGATTTCGAGGAGAATCGTTTGCCTAAGTAATATAAAATTAAATTAGTCAGCACGACGCTAAAGGTTAAAATGACAGAAAATAATATAATATGAATTGCATTGAAGTCGTTTATTTTTCCAATTAATCCTGATAAAAACATTGCCGATAGAACGAAAAATGATTCCACCAAAAAAAGCGAATGTATTGTTTCGTCGTATCTATCCCAGATTTTGGATAATTTTGAATTTGGGTGCTGGGTTATGATGTTGTTATAAAAATCTTGTGTCAGGTTAGAAACGGCACCATTCATGAATGCGGTTACGAGCCCGACAACGAGCAGCAATGTGATTATTATGAAAAACAAGATGAAATTTCCAAAAGTTGAAAATAAAAATAGCGTTATTTAATTCTTTGGTTTGACGGCATAAATAACGATATTTCTTACAAATATACCAAATTACATCAATAATGCCATTATAAGCAAGATATGCCGAAAAACATAAATCTCAATTTATTTATCACGAAATTCAGTGTCTACGACCGTAATATAATTGGGATAGGTAATAGGTAAGCCTGCAATAGTGATTGTTGGTTTAGCTTTGAGCTTTAGTCTTGAAGATGATCCGGAGGCTCCGCCTAATGCAAGTGCGAGATTTATCAGATTTTCATATCCCTTATTGCCAAAAAACTTATATAAATCCAATTGCATTGTTAATGGAATAGTCGATGTAGCTTTGCCCGCAGGTATTTTTACAGGAGAACTGACATTGCCTTGTATTGTTTCTATGTCGTCAATAAATAATTTCCATTCGAAATTACTAATGATGGCATCCGCAATAGTTGTTTTTGTGCTTGCATTAGGATTGCTTGCCAGAACATTAAGCGTGAATTGAACGGGAAATTGTTTATTGGCAACCGATTGCGTCAATTTCAGCGCATCAGTCACAGAAATATCCTTAACACTGCTAATATTGCTAATACTGACAGTGTTAATTTTAAAATTATTTACTGTGCCGAGTTTAAACTTTACAGATGAAAGACTGCTTACAGCACTACCGACACTTTTTATCGTGCTGCATCCGCTCAAAGTAAAAGATATGGCGCAGCAAAACAGTATAATATATTTCGTTACTTTCATAAAAAATAACCACTACATTTATATAATCGCACAAACTTCGTCGAATGATTTTCCGTTGTATTCGCCTTTGAGGGCTTTGCCAAGAGCCACTTCAAGACTTTTGACTCTATCTGCAGAAAGCTTCAATTCTGATAATAATTTGACTTTTGCAATAAATAATTTTTCCTCAATCGGCTTGCTCAAGAAATCGTCAGCTCCTGATTCAACCGACTTCACCTGATTTTGCACATCATTTAATGCTGTAACTATAACCACAGGAATATGCCTTGTTTGCGGATTTTCCTTAAGCTTTTGCACAGTTTGATAACCATCAAGGCGTGGCATCATAACATCAAGGATGATTGCGTCAGGCGGTTGAACATCCACTTTTTCTATACATTCCTGACCATCGTATGCCTCAATAGCATCATAGCCATTAGCTTCAAGATATCTGTGCAACAGTTTGGTAGTTATTTTGTTGTCATCAACAACCATTATCAAAGGCTTTTTCATATTTTTACTTTTAATTTTGTAATTCTTTTGCTAATTGTTTGTAATTAATAAGTTGATTATGAATTTTTATTCATTTTTAGTGTATGCAAAAAATCCATCCACCACAAAACCAGTATTCGAATACAAATATAACTATTTAAAGCTAATATATCAATACTTTTATTTCATAACGATATTATTGATTTTTTCCGTAAATGCGGCAGCCTCTCGTTTGCTTAAGCCAATATTAATTAATTTTTGTTCATCTATTGCTACGTCCAATAATATGCTTGCTAATGCTTTTTGCTCTAATTCAGATAAATACAAGCTATTTAACAGGTAGTCCTCAAATGCTTCATAGGCTATTGGCACGCATTGCTTCACAATATCCGCTATTGCCTCAGCATATACCCTTATCTCGTACTGAGCATGTCTGTCTAACCGTAATTTTAGAAAATGGAATAAGTTATGCAAATCGATCTTCCAATACCATTCCGTGTAGGTCGATAATGGCAAATTAATGCGAGCCAATTCTCGCGCAACACCAGCCTCAAGATATTCGCTATATTCCGCGAATTGCGCCGCCTGAGCATTCCTCAGCTTGCTTTGAATATATGCGGTGTACTCTGGAGAAAACGCCTCATTGCTGCGTCCCTGCTTGTTATCGGTGCTTTGCTTCTTTATGTTTTCCAATTCAGGAATATAGGACTCGCTCGGCATTTCCGAATAACGACCGCTGACCTCATTCACGCTGGCTGTACGATGCCTAATCCATTGGCGCGCAACGAATATGGGCAATTTGACATGAAACTTAAGCTCGACCATTTCAAAAGGCGAAGTGTGGCGGTTTCGCATCAGATAGCGTATCAACCCCCTGTCCTCGCTTACGGATTTCGTGCCTTTGCCGTAGGAGGTTCGAGCCGCCTGCACAATAGCGGTATCGTCGCCCATAATATCCACAAGCCTGACAAAACCGTGATTCAGGCATTTATACTCTTTGTTAATTATATCTTTAGTTGTATCATTCATAGGGAAATTATTAAAAGTCAAAAAATCATCTGTTTATATTTTCGTATCTTATGGAATTAAATAAGATACACCAATATTCATACCTGCTGCAAAGTCAATGGTGTAATATAAAAAATCATCATACCCTACATGAAGTTTAGCATTAGCATCTATAGAAAATTTGGGTGATACAGGATATGAGACTCCTACTGTAGGAGAAAGCAAAAAACCAGTACGGAGCATTCCGAAAAGCCAATGCTCATATCGACCTCTCCACCCTAATTCTATACCTGCGTATGGTCGTACATGTTTTTGCGTAAAAAACATATTTATGCCTACCGAACCTTGTATATCATCACCACGCCAATCAGAAGAAGAATTTTCATACTGGTAATAGCCAATGTATGTGAAATTTAATGATAAGAAAAGGTTATTTGATAAAGTTTGATTAGAAGCTATGGTAAAGCCGGCGCCTGTTTTTAACATACTATTATCTGTAGCGACTATACTTAAGGCAATACCGATTCGTGAAGCCGGCTTTTTAATTTCCTCTTTTATATGATACTGAGGCTCTTCTTCAGAACCAAATGCGCCATTATCTTGAGCAAATGAAGCATTTACAGATAAAAAAATTAGAAGCGATATGAGTGCTGAGTTTAATTTATACATTGTATTTTAAATTCATGAAAATAATGTTCACAAGTTAATATCTTTCCTGCAATATGCAATCGCGCATAAGCATATTAAGAATTTATTACTTGCATAGCTATTTCGTACATTTTATCAGCCTGCTCTTCTAACGTCATGTCAGATGTGTCTATTTCAATAGCATCGTCAGCTTTGCGCAGCGGAGATACAGGTCGAGAGGAGTCAAAATTGTCGCGTGCCACAATTTGCTCGGCAACATCGTCGTAAGTCAAATCGGCAACTCCTTTAGATTTATACTCATTAAGCCGCCTTTTCGATCGTGCCCCTATCGAAGCCGTCAGGTAGAATTTCAAATCGGCATTGGGAAAAACCGTCGTGCCAATATCGCGCCCATCCATCACACATCCCTTGTCTTTCGCCAGATTTCGCTGCAAAGCCACCATCTTTTCACGGACATATTCATTGGCACTCACAGGACTAACGTATTGATTGACCTCCACCGAGCGTATCTGCTCGCTTACGTCCTCGCCATTAAGCATAGTTACCTGCCCATTGCTCGAAAGCTCCAGGCGAATATCTACGGAATCAACAATTTTTTGCAAATTTTCATCGGCAAAAGGCAGGCTGCTGTCAAGCCATGCAAGGGTTACAGCCCTGTACATAGCGCCGGTGTCGATATAAATATAGCCCAATTTCTCGGCAATAATTTTGGCAGATGTCGTTTTTCCAGATCCAGCAGGACCATCGATAGCAATAATTACAGTTCTCATAAATCGTCTATATTTATTAAAAAATATTCATAATCCTTCATAATCAAATAGCATGTTGTTCAGGCACAGACATGCAATGCAAATATAATAAAAAAAAGGGCATTTTTAATGCCCCTCTTAACATTTGTTATATGTTATATAGTATAATGCCGGCTTTAGTTCAGCGCTCTTGCAGACCGGGCAGGCATATAACCAGCTCCGTTAGCCATTATTTTAAATTGAGATATCAATTCGGTTAGCGTATCGGTCATGCGTGCAAGCTCGCTTGCGGTATGCGCTACATCTTCCACATTT
>JAVBOP010000206.1:0-7128 GCA_031550405.1 Kapaibacterium sp. (SeqCode) | reverse complement strand
AGCGACTCGCTGATTACATGCGAAGTTGATTCGACGATGTTCGTGCGCTCAACTGTTATCATTGGAAAAGATTATTTTACACTAAGACCATTTAAGCAATAAACGCACGGTATAAGCAACTCTTGCGTGCCAAAATTAAAAGAGGTGAAAATGAGATTATCAAATCTAATCTCTGTTTTATGAAAATATCTTCATAAAAATTATGTAACAATTAGTTCATAGATTCAATACGGAATATATCGAATATACCTGTAGTTTACAATATTCATAATATAATTTTTAATTTTTACTTTTGTAAAAATATCCATCAACCAATGCTTTTAAAACACATTTTATATCAGCAAAATTTCGGCAGTGAAACAGCCATGCAATAGCATAACCGAAAGGGCGCAATATCCGAACCGGTGACGAGCCATGCAAAATATCTATAGCTATCAGATTGCGGATAAAATAATATGTGCTCCAAACAAACGCATAAGGATTTGCTGGATACGGCAACTGCCTAAAAAGAAGTGCATCCTTTATAATCGCCATTTTGATACCAGCCTTCATAAGCCTCAAACAATATTCCGTATCGTCGCACATAATAAAAAAATTCCGATCAGCAAACCCTGCTTTTGCAAACACGGAATGGTGAAAAACTGGTCCTTCAAATGTAATACCATCTACATAAATGACATTATTATTCTCAAAATCTTTTTCACTTAGAACGATATCCCAAAGGCTTTTAAACGGGTTAGACATGTTGATCTTCGTAATATCATGTTCATAGCAAACAGCGCCATCATGCTTAATGCGTTTCGGGGTACACACCAATTCTGGTGTGCAGTGCTTGAGTAAATTTTCCAAACAATTTTCGTCGGCAACCACATCATCATCCATCTGCCAAATCCATTCATATTCAGCCTCGAATGCCGCCTTTGATCCTGTATATTGTCCGCCAGAACTCCCCCAATTTGGCTGCGTTATTGTTTCAATATCTGCCTGCTCTGCAAGCCATTCAGCAGTGCTGTCTGTGCTTGAGTTATTGACAACAAATATCTGGTCTAATTTATAAGTTTGACAACGAAGTCCTGCAATGACTTTTTTCAACAATTCCAAACGGTTATAGGTTACCACAACCGCTGCAACTTTGCCAACTTTTTTTAATTCTCGCGAATATTGTTTATACATGGATATGAATAATGATGAAAAATTTTGCCAATGTATGAAATCGTCTTATTATTAAACGACTTGATTTCTTATCCGCGCTGGCTATGTTTTTTGTTTTTTCTTTTTGGCGGCTGGAAATAAAATATTATTTAATATTAGCCTATAGCCCGGCGATGATTTGTATAAGTTCAAATCGGTTGGCGGGTCGCCAAGAAAATGCTGGTAATCCTCCGGATCATGTCCGCCATACCAGCAGAAAAAGCCGCGCCCAATATTGCCCTGTATGTATTTCACCTCATCTGTCCCGTCTTTTTCAGCAAGAATGGTGATATGTTTTTTTATTTTGTCTTTCCTGAATGCAGTGGTTTGCCCCATAAACCCTTTAATTACATTGACATGGCATTGCGTGAGCATTGTCGGAACAGGATCAAATTTGGCAGAAAAATCAAATAAAGTAAAATAATCATTAGTCGGATTGATAACACCAGGACCAACATCAATATTGGAAAACGCATGTTCGTAAGGATCGGTATAAATCGTATAATTATCGAAAGCAAATGTTTGGGAAAAATCCAGCCTGCTATTGGGGTTAGGGTCGGCAGGATCGCCGTCAAACACCGCCGCACAAATATCAACCGCATTCGCAGAAAGGGTTATATCATACGTATCCGTTGCAGAGCACATAGCAAACAGGAAGCCGCCATTAGCAACAAATTCGCGAATTATGCGCACAGTCTCTTTTTTCATTTCCGATACCTTTTTATAGCCCATTTTCTGCGCCATACTCTCATTCAGCGCAACCTGCTGGATATACCATGGAGCATTGGCATGGGAAGCATAGAATTTGCCGTATTGTCCTGTGAAATCCTCATGATGCAGGTGCAGCCAGTCATACTCGGATAGCTTGCCCGTAAGCACTTCTTCGTCCCAAATCGCATCATATTTTACCTCTGCATATTCCAGTGCCATACGGACGGCATCGTCCCATGGAGCATTACCGGGCTGAACATATACAGCAATTTTCGGTGCTTTTTCAAGTCGCACGGCATCCATGTTTTCACCTTCAGATTGAACCAGCTTGTAAATTTCGGTGGCATTGCCCTCAGATATATTTTGAAATTCAACGCCACGTATGCGGCATTCAGTGGCTATTTCGTCAGAATATCCCGTGATGAATGAGCCGCCGCGATAATTCAAAAGCCAATCCCATTCGACACCTTTAGCTAATGACCAATAAACTATGCCGTATGCCTTCAAGTGGTTTGTTTGCGCTAAGTCCATTTGTATAAGCAACTTCTGGGCAGATATATCGGATAGCGATAAAGTAAATACGAGTATGAACAAGAATAATGAATTTTTATTCATTTTTGGCTTCATTTGCATGGCGTGGATAAAATTAGTAAATTTGCGTTTAATTGATTTAATAACATCTACAATGCAGATACTTACAAATATAACAAAAGATTATAACATAACCCTTGCCTCGCAATCTCCAAGACGCATAAGTCTATTAAAATCTCTGCAAATACCTTTTTCTATTAAACCTGCGGACATAGACGAAAACATATCGCCGCGCCTTTCGCCGAAAAAATATTGCCAAAATCTTGCTATTTCGAAGGCTTTGGCGGTTGCTGAAAATGGAGCAGACGATGCGACGATAATAATTGCTGCGGATACGATTGTTGTGCTTGGAAAGAAGATACTGAATAAACCGGCAAACAAGATAGAGGCGTTCAATATGCTGAAGCAGCTGAGCAATCGAAGCCATTTTGTTTACACCGGCATTGCGTTAATCAATACAAAAAATTGTCGCATTATTTCTGATTATTCGCGAACGGCGGTGTATTTTCGCGAACTTAGCAACAAAGAAATTTTTGATTACGTGGAAAATGGCAGCACCTTAGATAAAGCCGGAAGTTATGGAATACAAGACGATTACGGCGCTGTCTTTGTACATAGAATTGAAGGCTGCTACAACAACGTCATCGGCTTGCCAACAGAATTATTATACCGAAAATTGATAGAAATAGCAGAATTATAGCGCTGAAGGCGGGTTATTTTGCAAGGGGAGTTTCGACGATTCTTAAGCTACTGGTATAAATGATATTGTAAATTGTGTTTGAAGCGAAATTTATTTCAGGAGAAACATATATGGTTTCGCCGCTGGAATTTTGGATAATTATCCTGTCGGAAAAAGCCGCAAAACCAAATAAATTGCTGTAACTGTTTATTGGTAATTTTTGATAAGCTGTATTTTTTTCAAAGGAAAAGCAAATGGTAGATTCTAAATTTAAATTCATAAATCTAATACAAGCATTCGACTTTGGAAAATTTTCTATAGAATCAGGAATAAAGAAGCAGGATGTAAATTTTTTGCTTCCGTAAAAAACCGCCGAATAATAGCGGTTAATTTCAATATCTCCGACAAATGACACAATGCGCTCATTGGAAGAATTATCAAAAGTGGCGATGTTTGTTAAACCGACCTCGATTTTGTTATAATTTTCTGAAGCTGACAAATTCTCAAGATTATTTTTTATAACAATACCGTTTTGATATGCGTTAAGTCCTGAAATATCGTCAATTGCATTGATTAATATGACATTGCCAAATTCTGTTGGGAGTATTTTCTTGGGCGTGTCGATTATTGGAACGCACTCGCAGGAAGCCAACAAACATATTATTAGAAGAGAAAAATTAATTTTTGTTAATTTTTTCGACAATTTGAACTCCTTCTATTTTTTCTAAATTATGAATTAAATCATTGACAGAAATTGAATTGTCAATTTCAAAAACCACAAAGCCATCGAAAATGGAATTGTTGGTATCGAATGAAATATTTTTGATTTGCAAATGTTTGTATTTTGAAAGCATTACAACAATATTGTGCATCAAATCATCAACATCTTCGCCCACGATGTGTAATTCTATTGTAAATATAACGCTTGCAAAATCATTCCAATCAATGGAAACGATTTCATTTGAATGCGTTTGAAGCAATTTTTGGTAATTTTTGCAAGAATTGGAATGGACAATAATATTGTCTTCTTTGCCATTAATTGCAAAAATTGATTCTTTTGGCAAAGGATGGCAACACGTTGCCAGCACTATTTGCTTATTCTGTATGTCATTTTTAAAATCCTCATGATTTTTTCTGTCATTTATAAAAGTATTTGCTATACTTGGCTTGTCTAATCCGCCTTCTTTCAGAATTTTGTCTGATATTTTTAACATCAAAAACTTGTGTAAATTATCTAAATTCACAGTGTTTTTGCCTAAAGATTTATAAAAATCATCAATGTTTTTAAAATTAAAATATGTTAATAAAGAATCCAATTCTTCATTTGTAAACCTAAATCCTATCTCATCGTTTTTCTCTTGCCAAAATTGTTTTCCGAGCTTAATTGCCTCATTTTCCAAGTTCTTAAAATAATGCAAAAGCTTTGTACTTGCCTTAGATGTAACAACAAAATCGAGCCAGTCTTTCGTTGGTTTTTGTTTTTTCGATGTTATAATTTCAACTTTATCGCCGCTATTCAAAATATGATTTATCGGCAAAAGTTTTCCGTTTATCTTCGCGCCAATACAATGAAATCCTACTTCGGAATGTATAGTAAATGCGAAATCGAGCGCAGTTGCTCCTTTCGGCAGCTCTTTAAATTCATCTTGAGGAGTGAACACATATATTGTGTCCTGCATCATATTGTTTGAAATCAAACCAAACAATTTTTCAGAATTTTCATTGCCAATATTCTCAAATATATTGCGCACATCATCAAACCATTGCTGGATGTTTGCGTCGTCGATAATCGAACTTTGCACACCGCTTTTGTACCTGAAATGCGCTGCAACACCCACTTCAGAAGCCTCGTGCATATCCTTTGTCCTTATCTGCACTTCAACAATTCTTTGATTATGCCCTGCCACAGCAGTATGCAGCGACGCATAGCCATTCGCTTTTGGACTTGAAATATAATCTTTGAATGTTTCGGGAATTGGTTTATAGTAGTTTGCAACAATGCCATAGACATAGAAGCAAAAGAGCGGATTGTCGGTATCAAGTATTATTCTTATGGCAAATATATCATATAGCTCCTCAACTTTCTTGTTCCTCAACAGCGTTTTATTATAAATTGAATATATATGCTTGGCTCTACCTGATATTTCATAAGTAATATCCTGATTTTTTAAAATGCCTTCCCTATCCAGCAAATCGACAATCGGCTGTTTGAATTTGTCTATATATTCCTCTCTCTCCTGATGCGTGCCTTGGATAGTATCAACAATATGCCTGTATTCTTTGGGATTAATATACATGAAAGCCAAATCTTCCAATTCAAATTTTATTTTTCTTAACCCAAAACGATTGGCAAAAGGCGCATAGATTTGCAGGGTTTCCTGAGCTATTTTCTTTTGAGAATCAGGCGAAACATGTTGCAGCGTCCTCATATTATGCAGCTTGTCGGCTAACTTTATAAGAATAATTCTAATGTCAGTAAACAGCGATAACAGCAACTTGCGATAATTATCCATCTGATCCGGTCTATCGATATGCTGGCTTTCGACAAATTTTATCCTGCTTATACCTTCAACAATTTGCGCAACAGCCGTTCCAAATGTAAAGCGAATATCTTCATAAGTATAAACATCGCTTTCGTCTAAAACGTTGTGCAGCAATGCCGCTGCAACAGAAATGTCGTCAAGCGGAATTTCCTGAATCACAATAAAGGCAACAGCCAAAGGATGCGTATAGAATTTATCGCCAGACTTACGCAGCTTGCCTTCGTGCGCTATCACGCAATAATTGAATGCCAATTTAATCAATGATTCATCACAATTTGATATAAATTCACGGCACTTTCCTATAAGTATTTGAAAATCCGCACTATCATCCAGTCCAAACACATGATTTTGAGCTACTGTTTCGATTACCATCCTCGCCGCATTCGTTAAATAACTCATACAATATATAGAAAAGTATCATATATACAAAAAATATTATCATGAATTTTTACTATAATTTCAACTATGCAATAATTTAAGGAAAATCTTTTACCAATATTTTGAAGCCGCCTAAATTTTTTTCACACCTCATAGAAAATCCTTGCGGGATACATCCAAAAATCCTGCAAAAAAAACACGAAAACATCATACATTATGAAGTATATTATTTCTCCTATTTAATTTTTGAATAATAATAAAAATAACCATCATTAGCTCCTTCAAAGAATACCAATGTATCTATATTTGCTTGACCGTCAGTACCTGCGAATTTTAAATACCAATAATCTGATATAAAATGAGGAAGGATAATGTTGTTTTCTTTCCAATCTTTCCAAGATTTATTTTCTGCATTAATTTTAAAATTATCTGCTTTAAATAAAGTATCTTGTACATAGGCTTCGTAGCTTATCTTTTCATCTTTTGCTTGTTTTAGTATTTTTATTAAAACTTTATATTCGTTTTTAATTAATCCGTTTTTTGGAGTATATGTAGCTACCCATAACCATTCACCCTTTAACGTATCCATGATGTTGTTATAGTTATAGTCTGTTGTTGGATTATTTCCTCCATCATCATTTGTACATCCTAAAACCGCAAAGCACAGTCCAAACATAACCGCTATTAGCAACGGTAATTTCATTTTTTTTAAATACATATTACCTCCATTTTCAGGTAAAAAGGTTTATAAAATTGTTTTTTTAATTTGTAACGCATAATAAGCCTCTATTTCTGAATATTTTTTTAATAAACTATATCGTTGTTGGTTATGGAAATGTTGCCATTTCCTAAGCGTAAACTTACAAAATATTTTTAATATGTGCAAGAAATATTTTTTTATTTTTTATTTATTTTGGGGGGGGGAGGAGCGAAGGCATTGGAACTTTATTGTTGCTTGTGTAAAATATTTTATGTATATTTGTAATTACTATTATAAGTGTTTTATTTAAAAGGTATATACGAATTATGTGTGAA
>JAVBOP010000020.1:0-13986 GCA_031550405.1 Kapaibacterium sp. (SeqCode) | reverse complement strand
GATTCAGATAATATCTCCCCTTCGATGAGCTCAGGGAGCTTGGGAAGACAGTCTGGGTGCGGTATTGATGTATAACCCCTAAATCCCCTAAAGGGGACTTAAAGGTAAATATTTATTCATAAATCCAATTGGCATGTGGCGGAAATATATTTAGAATCATGATTTAGAAGATTAAAAGATTTTCAGGAAAAGAATCAAGTAAATCCTAAAATCCTGAGCATCCTGATTCAGAATAGTCTCCCCTTCGACAGGCTCAGGGAGCTTTAAAGAATAGTGTCGAAAAGAACAGTAACAGTAAAAATTAACGATGGAAACGCCATCTTAATTATATTTAACAAATTATTAATTATTTGAGGTGCATAATGCTACGTTCAAAGAATTATGGCGGCGATACAAACAACTGTTCGCTTGCCGCAGATGATGTTTCGGCGGGAAAAAAGCCGAAAGTCAAGAAGATGTTTCATTCAAATATGGAGGGCAAAACAAAGATTGATGCGTATCAATCGAAGATGTTCTTACCGCTGTTGTTGTTTATTGTTTTAGCAATGGCTTCTACGAGGACGGCAGAGGCAGAACTGGTACAGGTGTTGGATGGTTTTCATGTGTATTCGCCGACACATACAACAACGAATGCGCATTTTCAAAAGCATCCAACTATACCCCGACGCTATCAGTTAACAACGACGAATAATGGGTATCAAGGTGTAGCGATGTGGAATCAAACTCCTATTGATTTTACCAAAGATTTTATGCTGGATTTTTCATTAAATTTTGGTGGTGATGATTTTTTCGGGGCTGACGGTTTTGTATTTGTAATGATGCCCGAACAATCTAATCCCAGCAGAGTATTTGGTACTGCAACTAATACAAACAGGGCAGGAACAGGTTCTAATATAGGTTACGGTTCATTTTGCACTTCTTCAGACGGCAGTGGAATTGTACCAAGCATAGCCTTTATCTATAATTCAGATTCTACAGTAATTGATACTGTAGTTATTCCTGCATCTGCTTACGTAAATTCTACAGCCAACCCATTATGTAATTCATTTGCTATTGAATTTGATACATGGCGAAATACGGAAACTGGTTTTTCTGACATAGCGGCTGACCATATAAGCTATTTAAGAAATGGCGGTATGGAAGCGATAGGCGGCAATATGCAGGCAATTCAAAATAATTATGGGAATGTAGAAGACGGACAGGATTACTGTGTGCGTATAGTTTGGGAAAAATATAAACCAAAACCTGACGTGTACCAATTAAGTGTATATACTGTCGAAGGCAGCCCAGGAAAAAATATGGTTTTACGTCATCGCATGTTTTTTAACAATTTAAGCGAACTAATAGACGGTCTTGCTGTTGATAACAATGGTCATGCTTATGTAACCTGGGGTATAACATCAGCAACAGGTGGTGGAAAAAATGTACAGGTGATACAGTATTGCGAGCTTCGTAATGAGAATGATTTGGAATATCAAATATCAGGCAATGGCAAAATAGCCATAGGCTTGCAGTATCCTAATGATCCTGCAATAAATCCAAATTATACCGAAGTACATACAGAGTATATGTATAAAGAAGGCGGATGTGAATGCAATGACAATTTTATTCTTCCCAATGACACAGTAGACTTCACAAATTCGGAGCTAATATGCTATTCGCATGCGAGCTATTTTCTTACAGTAGATACAGACTTGGATATGACCAATGCTTACTGGCAGATATATGATTATGAAAATAACAGGTGGGGAATAACTCGGTATTCAAATAACGGCACTAACCCATTTCCGCTTAGTGATTACCGAGATAAATTTGCCAATCGTGAAGATGTTCTTGTCAGGCTTACATTGCGGGACGGAACTAAATTTATTATCAAAGTGAAATTTAAGAATGGCGGAATATTGCTTTCTAAAGCCTTTAAAGACCACTTTGCCAATACTCCATCAATAAAAATTAATGGCTCACAAGGTTATTCCATTCTTACTTCCAATAATTTGGAGCAGTCCATACCGCTTCCGCCATTGCCTCCGGGCTGTGAATATCAATTAAACAATGTTTTAGCATCAAATTTTGAAATTGCACCCACAATATCGAATAATATGCTGCATTTCAAACTATCTCCTTCTGCCTGCAAGAAAGATATAAGTATAAGTCGTGTTTGTGGAGACTGTCCTGAAACATTTAATTTTGAATTTTTAAATTTTAATCCAACAAGAGCTATTGAGCAGACATGCGATGGACCTGCAATAAACGTAAGGACATGCTCACAAGCTACTAACGATTTTGTTAAGTTTGAGCTCATAAGAGGCGGGGTCAAAATAGCCGAACAAATGGGTAATTCGCTATTCCCAATAGAGACAACAGGCGCAGGCAGTTATACAATTAAGGCTATTAATACTATAACAGGAGAGGAGCTTAATATGGGCAATGCTGGAACTATAATAGTATCAGATTCTGATTTTCCGCCACGTTTTGTGCAAATATCTGTGAAAGTTCGTAATGAACCGCAAAACAGATGCTATTATAGCATCGAATATAGACCGAATAAAATACCTATTGTTTTAAGTAATTATACTGTATCTGGCAGTATAGGAACTTATAAAACCGACAGTGAAGGTAATACGAATTTTGTATGGAGAAAAGAGTTTCAAAATCGTGCTGCTGCCCAAACAATAGCTGTTATGGGTTCTTATGATTGTGCAGAAGGACCCGCTCAATATAAGCTTGAGATAATGAATGCAGTTACTGGTTTATCGTGCGAAGAGATAATATCGCTTAACTGTACCTGCGACCAATGTATCAGCTTGCAGGGCAATACCCAAGTCAGCGGTACAGTAGACGGCAGTACTAATTATGTCGCTTATGAGGCAGGAAAAGAATTGCTTGTTACCAAAAAGAATGGCAATTGTACATTTGCTGTAAAATTACCTCCTGGTCTCACCTCTGATGATGTTAGTATTAAGCGTGAATATCAGCTATATGGAACTACTGAACCAACAGTTACTAATCCGGATTATGTTTCCAATCCTATTTTAGACGCGATACCAAGTCCATGGACTGGTGTTGTTTCTGGCACAATGCTAAATACACTTATTTATACAATCACTGTTGCCGGCATGGAAGACTGTCCGATACGGCAGGTATTTAAATGTGGTTGTCAAATGAATACAGATGTTAGCATTGACATGGAGATGGCGCCAGTAGAAAACGGCACAGCCGAGCGTTCGGCATCATATACTATAGACATGCTAACCGAGAGCCCGCCGCCAGACGAGCCTATATTTTTCAGAGTTTACAACATGAATGGTATCAGAATGGGAGATGTCCATGTGTGGACGCCCGGCATGCCTTTGCAAGGGCAGTTCAATTTCAACATCGGCTCATATCCTTCGGGCGTATACCAGCTGTCAGCGGAGTTGAATAACATGCCTACTGGAACATTGCAGTTTATTAAATAAACAGTTAAAAATATTGCAAGGTTAGCCTCCATAAAACCATCAAGCCCCGTTATTAGCAACATAACTTACATTTCATTTTGCTTAAATATTGCCTTTTTTAGAATTTCAATATCAGCAGCAATATCGGGCAGCCGCCGTATGCAAGCTTCTATCTTAAAGGCTTGCATTCTTTCTTTTGCCGGTGCCCCAAAATACATACCCTTATCTTTGATGCTTTTGGCAACACCTGACTGCGCTGCAAGGATTATGTCGTCGCCAAGCGTAAGATGCCCTGAAATACCGACTTGCCCGCCTATCCTGTTGCGCTTTCCAATTTTGGAGGAACCTGAAATGCCGACTTGTGCCGCCATCGCGGTATTTTCACCGATTATGCAGTTATGGGCAATATGCACCAAATTATCTATTTTCGCCCCATTCTCGATAACCGTACTATTCATTAATGCCCTGTCAATGGTCGTATTTGCGCCTATTTCCACATCGTCGCCGATTACAACATTTCCAAGCTGCGGAATTTTTTCATAAGAGCCATCTTCATTTTCAACAAATCCAAAGCCGTCAGCTCCAATCACTGCGCCAGAATGGATGATGCAATTTTTCCCGACAATAGTCTCCTGATAGCACACAACATTGGAATTAATCTCTGTATTTTCACCGATAATCACATCATCATACAGCACCACATTCGGCATCAATACCGCATTATTTGCAATGATACAGTTGTTGCCAATCACGCACCTTGCACCTATTGATACATTCTTGCCCACTTTGGCATTATTTGCAATAATCGCCGAGCGGTGTATATCTGCCTTACGTTCATGCTTTGCTGCAACTGCTATTAATTTCAATATCTTAACGATAGCTGCATAAGGGTCGTCGCATTCAACAAAAGACTGATTGGCTTTGGGAACTACAGCCATGCCCTTAGGAATTATCACGCAAGAAGCCTGGCAGTCGTCCAAATAATGCTCATATTCAGGTCGAGAAACGAAAGTAACATCTCCCGCTTTTGCCACTTCGATACGGCTTACTTTGGTTATCGGTGTTGCATCTGGACCAAAAAGAGAGCCATTGGCAATCCCAGCTATTTCTGCTGGCGTCAATTTTATATTTGTTTTCATAGAACTTGTTGCTTTATTAGGAAATTAACTGCAAATATACGAAATTATCCACAAACGAAAGGCGGTATAAAGGCGCGGCTGGTAAGTTCCATATAATAGGTTTATTTAAATGATTGAACCCGTACAAGCAGCTATATCACAGGTATTGAAATTAAGTATATGAGTTAATTACCGCATACTATTTATTAAAAAATATTCATAAATGAGGATGCTTGCTTTGCAGTTATGTTAAAAAACAGGGCAAGAATGTTCTTGCCCTAACTTGTTTCATATGGTTGCTTACAGTATTGTTTCCTGTTCGCCTTCGTAACTGGGCAGCTGGTCTTCGATAAGCGAATTTTCATCCGGCTCCTCGTGTGCAATCGATGTGATATCCGCGATCATGTCGCTTTCGCCGAGGCGTATCAATTTCACGCCTTGAGTGTTGCGCCCAATGGTACGAATAGCAGATATAGCTTGCCGTATGAGGATGCCGCCAACAGTGATCACTATCAAATCCTGCGTATCGAGTGCCGATATAAGCCGCACAACCTTACCTGTTTTTGGAGTAATATTCATGGATATAACACCCTTGCCGCCACGATTGGTCAGGCGGAAATCTTCGAATTTGGTACGCTTGCCATATCCATTCTCTGACACTACAAGTACCTGTGAATCCTGACGCTTAATGACAATCATTGCAATAACATAATCATCATCATGCAGCGATATGCCGCGTACGCCCGTTGCAGTACGTCCCATTGCACGCACGTTGGATTCGCGGAAGCGGCAGGCAAGACCGTTGCGAGTGCCAAGTATGATGTCGTAAGTACCATCGGTTATCTTGGTTGCAATGAGCTTGTCGTCATCGTTCAGCCCGATAGCTATAATACCCGTTGAGCGTACATTCGCAAATGCCGACAGTTCCGTCTTCTTGATAGTGCCTTGTCTGGTGCACATAATTATGTATTCATTATCCACAAATTCTTTGATAGGCAGGTATGCCGTTACTGTTTCGTCATCTGCCTTCGTTGTAAGGACATTGGATATGGAGCGCCCTTTGGCATTGCGGGAGCCTTCGGGCAGGTCGTATACCTTAATTTTATATACCTTGCCTTTGTCGGTAAAAAACAGCAGGTGGTGATGCGTAGATGCCTGAAATACATGTTCCACAAAATCATCTTCATACGTGGTAGTGCCTTTTAAGCCTCGCCCGCCTTTGTTTTGCTGGCGATAGTTCGAAGCGGGAGTGCGTTTTATAAAGCCTCTATGCGATATGGTAATAATCACATCTTCATTAACGATAAATGCCTCATTTGTGAGCTCTTCCGGATTGTACACTATCTCTGTGCGGCGTGCATCACCATATTTTTCTTTAAGCTCCTGCAGCTCGTCGTTGATTATCTGCATTTGAAGGTCTTTGCTTGCAAGTATGGCGCGAAGGCGTTCTATGGTTTGCAGTATTTCACGATATTCCTGCACTATCTTATCGCGCTCAAGACCTGTTAAACGGTGCAGGCGCATATCTAATATTGCCTCTGCCTGTATCTCTGTAAGCGCAAATTTTTCCTGCAGTTGCATTGATGCATCAGGTCTGTTGGCTGCCTCGCGTATAGTCTTTATAACCTCATCGAGATTATCCAGCGCAATAACAAAGCCCTCCAGTATATGCGCCCTCTTTTCGGCAGCATTAAGTTCAAACTGGGTGCGGCGGATGATAACCTCATTGCGATGCTCAATAAAGTATTGCAATATCTTAAGAATAGGCAGTACGCGCGGACGTCCTTTGACAAGAGCAAGTACATTGGCGCCGAAAGTAACCTGCAGCTGCGTATGCTTAAATAGCTGGTTTATGATAATATCGGGCGAACCATCACGTTTGATATCTATCACCACCCGCAAGCCGTCACGGTCAGATTCATCGCGAAGGTCGGATATCATATTGAGCGCCTTAAATAAATCAGAGTCTTTGTCCTTGTCTACCGCCTTTATCAGAAGTGCTATCTTTTCAACGAGGTTAGCCTTATTTACCTGATATGGTAGCTCCGATATAACTATCGACGTCTTGGTCTTGCTCTCTTCGATATGATACCTTGCGCGAAGTATAATCTTGCCTCTGCCAAACTCATAAGCCTCCCTAACCCCATTATATCCATAGATGATACCTCCTGTCGGAAAATCAGGCGCAGGCATAAGTTTTATTATCTCATCAATAATTATGTCCGGATTCTTGATGTATGCCTGCAGTGCATTGACGGCTTCTGTGAGATTGTGCGGCGGTATATTCGTTGCCATGCCCACGGCTATACCGCTTGAGCCGTTAATAAGCAAAGCGGGCAGCACTGTTGGCAGCACTGTTGGCTCTTTAAGTGATTCGTCAAAATTAGGCTGAAAATCGACCGTATCCTTGTCAATATCCCGCAACATGCTGTGAGCAATGCTTTCCAAGCGTGTTTCAGTATAACGCATTGCAGCAGGCGGGTCGCCGTCTATTGAGCCATAATTACCCTGACCGTCAACAAGCGGATACCGAAGCGACCAGTCCTGTGCCATACGCACCATCGCATCATACACCGAACTGTCGCCATGCGGGTGATACTTGCCCAGCACTTCACCAACCAAACGAGCCGATTTCTTATACGGGCGGGTGTGCCATAACCCCATATCCTGCATAGCATATAATATGCGGCGGTGCACGGGCTTCAACCCATCACGCACATCTGGCAATGCACGCGACACGATAACCGACATAGAATAGTCAAGATACGATGTTTTCATCTCATCTTCGAGTACCGTCTGAACTATATTGTCATTCTGAAATATTGACATATCATGCCCTCATTTTTTCACTAAACAAAGCTACAAATTTACAAAAAAAAAGAGAAACCACATAATGTTAATTTGGCATATAGATTTGGCTTATGACAGGAAATGGAATTACATTATACCATTTTCATATTCAAGGCATAACGACAGCATTTTATGAAAAATTATTCATAAATAACCACTCAAAATAAAATTACATAATAACTTGTTGGCAAAATAAAGATTTGCTATGTTTGTAGTGTAATCGCCATAACTATCAAAAAAAATAGTTGCGGAGAATATATAGAAGAGATAGCATTATGCGTTACAATTTTTCAAATTTTTTAATTTAAGTAATACGGAGGTTTTATGAAAAAATATTCATTAATCCTGCTAATTATACTTGTGTTTGCAATGGCAGGATGCACGGATGGCAATGGAGGAAATAACCCAACAACAATGAAACTAATTGGCACAAAATGGAAACTTGTGGGCTTTTATGATGTTGAAAAAGATTCATTGAAAGAAGTTGATCCCAAGGATTGCGGGGAATGCTATACTCTTGAATTTAATACGGATAGCATTTTTTCAATCTTTTCATCTGTAAATGAATTGAGAGGAGAGTATATCGCTGATTATAATAATTACAGCTTTCAAATTATTGATTTTGGAGGAACAAAAGTGGGTGAATATGATGACGGAAATTTATATGCGGAGCCTTTTTGGAATAAGGATTTTCAGATTTTTTCTTTACGAGGAAAGGAATTAAAATTATTTTATAATGGCAAAAAGGATTATTTATTGTTTAAACTTATGGAGTAGATTTATGGAAAAAATAAATTATTAATGGAATTTATACACATACATTAAATCATCTGGCATATTCTCGCGTATACCACGCTGCGGAGATATGGAACGATGGCGGCATGTACTTTTCGATGATATAAATTAATATTAATAAAATTATTGTACAGGAAATGTGTGCTTCCATGGAGGAATTTCCTACGAATCCAAGCAGTAAATTCCATGAAATATGGAACGATACCGGAAGCCAAAGTGCCTTGGTTTTAATGTACATACAGCAGAATAAGATGCCTGCAATGAATATGTTTATGAAATGCAGTGAACTTGTGAAATCGTGCAATGCGGCAAACGAAAGCGATGAGAGTATTGCGACAAGTACTGGATTTTTTCTGCGGATGATGTTCTGGAACACAAAACCACGAAATATTAACTCTTCAACAGCAGCATCGTTGCAGGCATACAATGCGGAAGTCGTTGAAAATACAGCTGTTTGCGACTGGCAGGGTGATTTGCCTGACGTGGCTGCATATACGATTATGGCGACCGAAACAATGGCTAAGGCGCTGCCCGTTGCGATGTCGCGAACCGCATATCTATCCATATTGAAGCCAGAAAGATACCACCTGCCATGCGGCGTTATGGCGTCGATAAGGATTGCAGGAATTATGAATAAAAATACATTATTGCCATAATACATCCAGAATTCGTGCGCCGCTAAATTAGATAATTCGTTAGTATTAAATAAAATAGAAACTGCTATAGCCATCAACACTATCAGCACATAAATGATGCATCTAAACCAAATTTTAACTAATAATCGATTGGCTTTCAAACTGTTTTTCCATAATTACGCATGCTGTTGCATTGCTTTCCGTGTGGGAAAGCGAGATGTGGAAAGCGTATTCTCCCCATTTTTTTTGCATATCGCCTTGAAGCACAAGAGACGGTTTCCCGCTATCAGCGTTAGCAACACCGATTTCGTTCGCCTTGAAGCCTTGTGAAAAACCAGTGCCAATAGCCTTGCTAAATGCTTCTTTTGCGGCAAAACGTGCGGCATAATGTAAAAATTTCTTATCATTAAATTGCTCACAATACTCGATTTCCGTTTGGGTGCATATACGTTTCAGGAAGCGCTCGCCATATTCCTCGATAGCTTTTTTTATCCTTTGGACTTCAATAATATCCGTTCCAATACCAATAATCATAAATTACCTCCCCCTTTTCTAATTAATAATATTTTTATATTCGGGGTTATATTTTATTGCCCAGTCGAACATTTCTTTGGCTTCGGAAAGCATGCCTGCCTCCTTGTAGCAGATGCCCAAGCCATAGCAAGCCTCAGCGGAATAGTTATCCCATTTGAGCGTTGCCGAATATATCTGCATGGCTCCCTCGTAGTCGCCCATCTGTACGAGAATATCAGCCATTATTAATAAATGTTTATCCAAATTCAAGCCAAGCGTCGAGTTGAATTTCGCCTGATGCCAGTTATCCATTGTCGGAGTGATGCGCTCCAATGCCTCCACGTACTTATTTTCCGAAGCAAGAAGCACCGTTTCAAGCCATACCGTGTCAGGGTTATCGGCATCTATCATCTTTGCTGCCTCATTATACTTATATGCCGCAAGCATATCGCCGCCCGTTATGGAAATCTGGGCTAAGCGGTTGAAGGCATGTACCATGCACTTGTCATCGAGAACGTCCATTTCAAGAGCCTTGACGAACAAATCAGCTGCCACCTCAACATTATTTTGGCAAAATGCCTGCTCAGCATCGCCAAGTATGATGCAGGCATCGTCTTGACTGCTGCCAAGCGTATCCTGCGATTTAACTGCCATATCTGTGCCGTACAGATAATCAAGGCGTGTAAGCACTTTGAGAGTACTGCGCTGCCAAGTCCAGTTTTTACGTGCAGTTGAAGCCGCTATAATGCCTTGACTGAACATGCCGACAGGATTATTATACAGGTGCTTCAAGGTATCTATCAATTCATTCACATCCGGCTCGAGCATAAATACCTCGCCCGGAGTCGGGTCATCATATATGGCATTGCCCATAGAGCGCCGTTCTGCATTGATATACCAAGCTATATCTTCGTTTGTGAAATCGTCGGTGCAGCCGCCGCGCGTTACGATAACAGGCAGGCCGGATGCCATTGCTTCAAGAGTGGGGAGGGAGAACCCCTCGCCACGGTATGGGCTTGCATATACATTGCAGGCACGATATAAGGCTGCTATTTCCTGCTCTGACAAATCGGTATCCATGTATATGATTTCAGGGCAATCAGGGTTGGTTTGTGCCTTTTGTATGATATTTTCCGCTGTCTGTCCTTTATAGAACACCTTGCTGCCAAAGTCTTTAACAACCAGACAGACATCATCATCTTTTGTAAATGCCTTTAAATAGGCATGCAGCAATATATCGAATCCCTTGCGGTATATAGTCCCGCCCAAATATAGTATCTTGAAGCGTTTATTAGTATTTAGCTTATATGTATCTCCTGTTGGCTTGAACAGTTCAGGATTTATGCCATTGGGTATTATCTGCACTTTGTCAAAACTTATGCCCGAATCAACAAATGCCTGTCGCGAAAAATTGGACGGCGTCCATATTTCATCCGCCTTTTGAAATATATCAACAAAACGGTCAGGCAGCAGGCTAAATTCCCACGGCTGCATTATAATCCACTTTGCGCCTTGCGGCGGCTCTGCTTTTGGAGGCCACTGGTGGCGTATCCATGCGTACGGCAGCTCTTCTATTTCTTTCGGCACATCATCTTTATAGCGGATATCGTTTTTGGCAATAGCGGCA
Organism: Kapaibacterium sp. (SeqCode); assembly: GCA_031550405.1. GTDB lineage: Bacteria > Bacteroidota > Ignavibacteria > Kapaibacteriales > UBA2268 > JAVBOP01. The sequence continues at coordinate 3,011 of JAVBOP010000020.1, read as the reverse complement.
AATCGCGGGTCTATAGCGGCTGTAAACTGGTCAGGTTCATACGGCACTATCGTCAGTTCGGCAGCGTCGGCTTTAGCTATGTTTATGCATATTTCCCGGTTAATCAGGGCAAGCGAATGGTATACCAGCTGCGAACCTTCCCAGACAATGTTTATTTGATGTTTTATAGGATGGGCATTTGCCTGTTCATTTGTGAATTTTTTTTCATAATCATATTGAGGCATTGCGATAATTTGGGCTTGCTTTATAGCTTTAACAGTCATATTGAGGTTGATAAAGCCATTATTTTGCGGCGTATCGACTTCCTCAAAAGAAACAACCTGCAAGCCGGCTTTCTGCAAATGAGACCTTATTGAGGTTTCATCAAAGCCTATGCAATGATAATCGCCGGGATTTTTCTGTCCGCCAAATATCATAAAGGATGCCACATCGGCATTCCACACATCATTCATATATGCCTTTGCCTGCAACCGCAGCGATGGGCAGCGGATAATAATCGCGGCATTCGGCTTCAAAACACGCGCCCATTCAGCAAGAACAGCGTCTGTTTCGCGATGGGAAAAATGCTCCAGAACATCGCTCGCAAGTATCAAATCGACCGAATTATCAGGCAGCTCAAGCCTGCGTATATCCATCTTCACAACATTTGGATTGTCGCTGAAAAGGTCGATATTTACAAACCCGTTCCTAACATCCGGACCGCACCCAAGATTTAGATAAAGCGGCTGCGGCAACGGCTCCGGCAGCATGCCAACCGCATTTTTACTTGTAAATCCATCAACATTTGTGTCAAATGTAATTCTATTCATAGATGTATTCATGGCTTCCCCCAATATCAATATATATTGTACATACTATTATAATCAAGAATCATGCCGTTTTTCAAACCGCAGTAACTCATTGAAATTGTTAGAGATTACATTAGATTTGTTTTTAGATAAAACCTTACATGATTTTGATTAGTGAGTTGAATATTACATAAGCAACAATAAAGGAACAATGCCCTTGTAGAGAGGTATCCTGAAAGGACAGTGTGTTTTAAGAATAAACATTAATCCATAGGATTAATCAACACATTTTGATAACGGTTGAGTATTAATTTTTTTTTCATAATTCTTTACAAATATACAAAAAACAGCGATACATGCTTGTATGGATTGTATCGCTGCGATGGAAATTTAGCTAACAATTATTTTTGCAAGGTTGTACCGGATTTTAAGCGAATTGTATTAACAAATGATGCTGTATATTGTTTTATCACTTTAAAACCCTGATATTCATCGAATGCTTCCTTATGTTGAATAAGGTTCAAAAAAGTGTTTCTTCCTGTTGGCAAATAAGCCAATTCTTGTGGAGTTAATGTAATGACACCATTTGCAGGAACTGTTTTGTGGAAAACAAGCTGTTCGTTAGTATCTGCAGAATATACTCCGTCAGGAGTAAAACTTGATACCCCTATGTGGATTTCTATTTCACTATTAGGATCAAATCCAGTATAATTTAATATAAAATTATTTTTATCAATAGTATCCAGCAAATTTGAACCACTGCCTGATATTTCCAACGATGGCACATTATTATTCACACTCGTGTAATTACTGCTCAAATAACCATTTATATTTATGGCAAATGAAATCGCTTTACCATCCAAAGTAGCATGATATTGTCCTATGCTATTATCTTCTACCATGTCGCCCAGCGTATGTCCATTACACGTAACAGAAGAAGGAGCTACAAAATACTGTCCATTGGTCGTGTAAACAAAAATATCATTAGTCGATCGCCGCTTTTCTGGAGATACTGGATTCGTGTCAGGGTTAAAGCCAACTACATTATCAGATATTATTCTTATTACTGCAGCAACTTCTCCGCTTTCATCGCCTGTTAATATAGCAATAGCTTCTTGAGAATTAATACCTGAATTCGAGGGAATTTCATCCTTACAAGATGAGAAGAAAAAAATGCTAAATGCAACCATTATGGCTGCTAACTTGAATATTTTCATATTTGTTACCTTTATGTTTTTAATGATTTAATTACAATATGAATAATAATAACCGTTTGTATTATTATATGCTCTTACATTAATTTGCATTACTGCGTTTGTGTTTTCAAAAGATATATAGCTTACAGCAGCATTAGAGTAATAAACAGCACAACCATAACTTCTCTGCGATACGAACTCGTATACTCCGTTTGTAACAAAGGGTACTATTTTATAAATCCCTGTGTTTGGATCTATATCCTGCTTTTTAAATGGACGAGAAGAATTGACAACATTTGAACAGCCATTATTTCCAAATGATGAAACAGTTCCTAATAAAGTTCCCGTATTATTTGAGCCATTTCTATAAAAGTATTTAACATCCATCCTAGGAAACCGACCTTTCAAAGGCAGCCAACGCCCAGAACTACCTGTATTAAATGAGCTATTATTGTTATCAGCGTCTTTATAATTTACAGCAACCTTTCCATAGAAAGGAGGTTCTTTGAATACAGGCGATTGATAAGCCATCATGCTATCTCTCAATACAAAAGTAGCAAATACAATAAACATACAGGCTGCAATAATAAGCATTATTTTTGATTTCATGGCAACCTCCTTTTGAATAAATTAAGGGTTGATGAATCAGTTTTTTTAGTTTTCTTCATTGTAAATCCTTTTGTTAATAAATTAAAAATATTATGAATTAAAAAAGTCTCAATTTATTTGTTTCTGTCAATTCGTGTAACTGTTTTTTTTTTTGGATAGTTACGGCGATATTGCACTACAAACATAACATATTTTCATTTAACCACCAAACTATTTTTTCGATTTATTGCCGATAAAATTCAGCATATTTTACGAACGCCAATAGTTGGGCTTACAAGTTGCGAATTCGCAATCTTATCGTTTTCGCTCTCTTCTGTATTTGTGCATTTCCTTAATCAGGGCAGAATAAGTATATTTATTATACCCAAAATAAGTACAGGCATGTATGTTAAGTACTTGATTTGCAAAGATATGGTGG
>JAVBOP010000032.1:0-3155 GCA_031550405.1 Kapaibacterium sp. (SeqCode) | reverse complement strand
ATACCGTGCGTTTATTGCTTAAATGGTCTTAGTGTAAAATAATCTTTTCCAATGATAACAGTTGAGCGCACGAACATCGTCGAATCAACTTCGCATGTAATCAGCGAGTCGCTTATTCCCAAAGCATAGGCAACTTTGCTGATACCAATAGTTCAAATAAAGCATTACGCAAACCTTTTATATTTTTCGTAAAAACGAGTCGGTTTATTGCTAAAACTTCGCTGGCAAGACTTGCAATAGTAGCGTTGGGTGCCATTATTAGAGCCATTTTTTTTATATTATAGCTAAGGCAATATTTACATTCAATTTTTTCATACATACTTTGTATATACTTTTAAATCAAACACTTATAATAGTATTTGCAAATAATAGGTAAAATATTTTACATAAGCAACAATAAAGGTATAATGCTGTGCGGGAAAGGAATAACTGTGCAGGAAAAACATTGGTATAACGGAACAGGATGGTAAAGATATACATATTTCATGTTTTATTCAATTTTTTTGCGTAAATTGTGGCTTAATTGTAATTTCAATAATAAATTTGTAATGATATTTTAAGATGAATTATTTAAGTTCAGTATTATTAATGGCTCCATCTTCTTCAGGTGGCGGCGCAGGTTCGATGGTGCCAACATTTGTAATGTTTGGTGCAGTTATATTGGTTTTCTACTTTTTAATGATCAGGCCACAGCAAAAACGCCAAAAAGCACATCAGGATATGATTGCTAATTTGAAAATTGGCGATAAAGTTGTAACAACAGCCGGAATGCACGGGAAGATTGAGAAAATTGATGATAAGACCGTTGTTTTACAAATGGATAGCATAAAAATCACCTTTGAAAAATCAGCGATAGTTTCAAAAATAGAGAATTAAAAAAAAATTGCTTTTGTAAATTATTTGATATGTATATTGTTAATAGGAGAGCTCGGTTAAAAGAATATACTTAGCGTTTCTATTTGTCATTCTTTTTGATTTTGTAATTACTTTTGATTTAATTATATTTGTAGTTAATTTATCAGAAATGGGATATATACAACGATGACGATGAAAATTTTGCATTATATTTTACTATCTTTTATGTTATTTGCGGCTTGCAACGCCGATAATAAAAAACAAACAGAAGGGAAAAAAATGGAAAGACCACAATATGTGATTACTGCAACTCAGGCAGGAAAGACGCTTGGCGAAATAACAATTGAAACTTTTCCTGATATTGCTCCAAAACACGCTGCGAATTTTGATAGCCTTGTAGCAATTGGCTTTTATGATGGCACTGCATTTCATAGAGTTATACCTAAATTTATGATTCAGGGCGGAGATCCTAATTCCAAAAAATTTCCTAATGACCGTTCCTCTTGGGGAACAGGTGATCCATCGCAAACCAGTGTGCCTGCTGAATTTAGCAAATTGCAACATAAGCGCGGCATTCTTTCGGCTGCACGGCGCGGAAATGATATTAATAGTGCTACGTCCCAATTTTTTATAATGGTTAGTGATGCTCCAAGTCTTGACGGGCAATATTCCATATATGGTCAAGTGCTTGAAGGCATGGAGGTTGCAGATGCTATTGTGAATACTCCTACGGATATTTCTCGAAACAGAGAGGCGCCCGCAGAGACAATTACTATGAAAATAGTAAGAAAAAAGTAGTAGGGGAGTGGGTTGCATCTAATTTAAAGTTAATTAAAGCAATATTTGCAATCATAAAAAAACTCCGTCAAAATGTAAATGACGGAGTTTTACATTTAAGATAAACAATGCGTTTATTTATTTTCTTTCATGAATTCATCCATGAACTTAGTTAATGCTTCAACCCATTCGATTGGACAAGCATTGTAAATAGAAGCACGCAAACCGCCAACATCACGATGTCCCTTCAAATTAGCCATGTTATATTTAGCTCTTGCTTCCTTAACAAATTTTTCTTCCAACGCTTCGTCGCCAGTTTTGATTCTGAAAGTAACATTCATCAAAGAACGGTCAGCCTTTTCTTTAACTGTTGGAACATAGAAACCATTGCTTGCGTCCATGCAATCATAGAGAACGCCAGCTTTTTTGATGTTATTTTTTTCAATTGTTTCCAAGCCATGCTTCATAACCCATTTGAAAGTTTCGCCAATAACGAAAATTGGAAGACATGGAGGCGTGTTGAACATGGAATCATTCTTCACATGAATTTTATAATCCAACATTGAAGGGAATTTTTCCACTTTTCTTTGGTTATTTTCAAGGAATGATTTTTTGATAACAACAAGAGTTGCACCAGCAGGTCCAATATTTTTTTGAGCGCCGCCATAAATTACATCGTATTTGCTGAAATCTCTGCGAACAGCAAACAAGTCTGAAGACATATCAGCAATTAATGGAATTTTTACATTTTCAGGATCTTTTTTCCATGCAGTTCCATAGATTGTGTTGTTAGTTGTAATGTGCAAATAATCAGCATCATTATCAGCTGTGAAATCATAAGGAATGTAGTTGAAATTTGTATCTTTTGATGAAGCTATAACTTTTGTTTCGCCAATTTTTTCAGCTTCTTTTATAGCTTTTGTAGCCCAAACACCAGTATTAATGTAATTTGCTTTTGTACGCAAAAAGTTAAATGGAAGCATATAAAACTGCATACTTGCACCGCCACCAAGGAATAATACAGCATATTCATCTGGCGATAAGCCCATAAGTTTCAAGCAATTAGCCTGAGCTTCCTGAATAACTGCCTCATATTCTTTTGAACGATGGCTCATTTCCATTAAGGACATACCAAGTCCGTTAAAATCATAAACTGCTTGTTTTGTTGCTTCTAAAACTTCTAATGGCAACACTGCAGGTCCAGCACTGAAATTGAATGCTCTTGACATAAAAAACCTTCTTTAAAATTGATAGATTAATGTGATTAAGAAATAAGTAAAATGCTAAATTAACATAATAAAAATTAAATACAAAGGAAAAGAAGCGAGGCGGTGAGATTTAAACTTCCAAAATGCTTGCAAGTCTAATTTTAATGTGTGTTGTATTATATACCATAATTTCATATATTTGCTTTGCTAATTTTTTACATCGAAAAAAAAACAATTAAAAAAAATTAATAATTTTAACAATATTATAAAGGATGTTTTTAAATGAAATATCAAAAAATACTGCTCATTGCTATC
>JAVBOP010000145.1:0-14661 GCA_031550405.1 Kapaibacterium sp. (SeqCode) | reverse complement strand
AACAAACGGGCATAGCTCAATTGGTAGAGTGGCGGTCTCCAAAACCGTAGGCTGCGGGTTCAAGTCCTGCTGCCCGTGCTAAAATTAAAATTAGTTTAAACAACAAATAGATATTGTATGGGTTTAGTCAAAAAAATTAAGAAATTTTCAAAAGATGTTTCTATTGAAATGAAAAAAGTATCTTGGCCTACAAAAGAACAATTAAAAGAATCGACAGGCGTTGTCCTTGTGGTGTGCGGAATGTTTGCACTTTTTACTTTTGTAATAGACCAGATAGTTACTGAACTAATGAAAATAATTTTCTAAAACGATGAGTGAAATAGAAGTACAAATAGAAGATAACAAAGCGGAAGAATTGCAATCTGACTTCAAATGGTATTGCATTCGCACCTTCCCCGGAGTTGAAAACAGAGTTAAGCAAGGCATTGAAATAGAGGTGAAGCGCCTCAATCTGCAATCAAAAGTTGGAGAGGTTATAATTCCTCAGGAAACTGTTTTTGAAGTGAGAAATGGCAAGCGTCGCTCGCGTGTGCGAAATTTTTTGCCGGGTTATATCGTTGTAAGTGCCATACTTGACAAAAAAACAATTGACTTGCTTACCAATGTCAATGGAGTGCTTGCTTTCGTTGGAAGAAAAAATGCACCAACTCCCTTGCAGCAAAGCGAGGTAGAGCGCATTTTCCGCAGAGTGGAAGAGCGAGAAGGCGTGGAAACTATAGAGCAGGCATTTAGCCCCGGCGATCCTGTTAAAATTATAGATGGACCTTTCACAGGTTTTTCTGCAACGGTTAAAGAAGTTAATAATGAAAAGCAAAAACTGAAAGTCGAAGTTATTATTCTTGGCAGAAAGACTCCGGTCGAATTGGACTTCGTGCAGGTAGAATTCGAAGCACATTAATTTTTTTTAATTTTTCAACATTTTAATTTATTTTAAAAAAAAAGTTCCATATCGTTTGATATGGAACTTTTTTGTATGCTATTGCTTATTTTGCAATGGTAAACGGTTGCGAAACCGAGTTGCCATTTGTAAACAATATAAGTGAATATGCTCCACTCGGGATATGTGTAACATCAAAAGATATGGCATGAACCTTGCCTTCAAATGTGCCATCCCTTATGATAGCAATCGCATTGCCATTAACATCATATATGCCAAGTTTTATATCCATTTCCGCTGCTAATGCAAAGCTGATATCCAACGTGTTCTTAACAGGATTTGGAGTTACAGGCTCTAATGAAACGAAATTGCTTTCATTGATTTTAACAATTCTCTCATTGCTATAATTGTATTCGCCATTAGCATCAATAAACTTCAAGCGGTAAGCATATTGTCCACCAGATTTAACATTCGCATCTATAGAGTTATAGTCAGACGCAACGCCTCTTGCCTTAACAGCATCGATTTGTTCAAACTCATTTACGCCAGCTGCATTAATATCTGCCTTTTCAACTATGAATACATCCTTATTGTTAGTTTCCGAGCAGGTTGACCAATTCAAATGCACTTTATTGTTAGCAACAAAAGCATCAAAGCCTACTAATTCAACAGGAACTACATTGCTGCCATGAGCTTCTATAAAGTCTATTATTGAGCTTAATAGAGAGGCTGGCTTGGTATAATGGCGCCAATCCAATCCAAGATATATAAGTATGTCTTTGGCACTGTAAGACGCTGTGCCCATAGTTTTGTTGCTTCTGTTAACGCCAAGAGGGCGAGTATAGAACATAGCCTGCTCCACTTGATGCGTGTATGAACCCACCTGTTCAAATATTGCAGCTTGCAATCCCTTGTCTAAATTAGCATTTACAAGTGGAGTGTTGTTAAACGATGATTGTTTGTTTTGTGCAATAGCAGCACCTGTTAGCCAGTCATACCCATCCGCATCAAAATTAGTAACACGTATACCGTCGCCCAGCGGCTTAGTATTGAATAAGGTTCTAAAGTAATCTTCTTCGCCTATATCTGTATAAATTGCATAGGAATTTCTTGCCAATTCTTCTGATGACAGGATTAGATTACGTTTTACATCATAAGTTGCCAAAGCAAGGAATGCATCAATATTGTCTTCCTGATATTCTGTAAGCGTCGCATTTAGCCCGTCAGCCCAGAAAATTGTTTTATAATCAGTATAATTTACCGAACGCTCTTCCCAGTTAGCTCTGTCAAATATATCATATCCATTCTCTGAATGACTATAGTTTAATGTATCCAAAGCTAATTTTACTGCCTTATAGTTACAGAAGCCTGCAACCTTATTATAGTCCTCATCTGTTGTTACAGCTACATTATCTCTGATATAATTAAAGTAGTCTTTAACGCTGTCAGGCACCAGGTTCGTATTTTCGCCTGCAACCAACATATACAGGTTTGAAGCCTTAATATAGAATCTAACAAGTTTTTCTGATGAATTTGTATTGTTTGTATTATCTTCATCATAAGGCAACTGTACTTCAAATCTATATACAGGTGTAACATTGTTAGCCATCATCGCAAATCTGTCCGGTATGTCTGCATCAGGTATCTTGGCATAAGGTATTGGCTTAAATAACCTGTCTACCAAAGATGCGACATCTGTTTGGAAATCCAATGTCTTAGTCTCGAAAGCACCTATTGTGATATTTTTAGTTATATCAAGCACCTTAGTGTTGGATTCATCCAAATATACAGACAGTCTCACAGTCTTGTCAGCAGCAAAGTTGCTACCATTGTTTCTTATATTAACTTGCACCTTAACAGGGCTCTTGGTCATAACATATTCAGCGTCGGCAAAAGGAGAGCCATCCTTAGTATCTCTAAATGATAGAGGCGATGCAAACCCAAGTATAGCCAAGTCATTCGCAAACAGGATACCATCAAACTCCCATGCGCCAATATCATATTCCTGATCTGCGGCTCCGCGAGGATTAAGGTCTATATCTGTTGCAACCTCAGGCAAGACTTTACCCCTGTTATTCAAATATGAACCCACAGGCACAGGCGATTTGATACGCATGCTAGGTATTTTATTAGTAATCTTGGTATATATATCCCTGTAGAAATTATATATGTATGATTTGGTATCAGCGCCACCCCAATATTGCCATTGCTCTAACGAAGTAAACTCATCGCGATAGCCATAGCTAATGATGCTATTATCTCTTTGCGAATGTTCGATAAAGCGGATAAGAGCAGAATCCGGAGTGCTGTTATAGTATATGTTGTTGTTCATTTGAATATTAGATTGGCTTGGACGCATACTTTGCAACACCACAGGTGCCACTACATCAGAAGTAGAAGCCGTATCTAAAAGGTCAATAGCATTGTTATAGAATTGCATGCTGTCAACGTTTTGTGCCAATATGCCGCCGATGAATGCCGCAGAGCCATTGTCCATATTATCGTCTTCGATAATTACAGAATTGTTTATGATATTTGCACCCAATATGTCATACACAAACTCTTTAGGTGTAGCAAAGTAGAAGAATGGATCGTACAGTTTGGTTGTATCACGTGTTGTGAAGAGCCTGATACCATATCTGCTGCCATTCACCGCCCCAGTAGTTATATCCCATACAAGGTTATTGAATATCTTCAAGCTGTCCGGCACATCAGGCATATATGGATGGCTGCCATCCGGTTCAATGTGCATATCAGGGAAGTTGTTACGGTTTTGTTCCACTTTAATGCCATATACATCGTTGTTGGATTTGATAGCGCTTATTTCATTTCCGTTAAGCATCACGCCAACGTTATTATATCCGAAACGCTCTGCATTGGCTTCGCCGCCAAGTATAATACCTGCAATATCTTGATCGCCAAGATTAATGTTTTGCCCAACATAGTATATTCTATTGTTGGCAACACGCGAACGCTCTTCATATCCCATATATATACCGGCTCTGGTCTGCCCAATTATGGTATTGCCAACGATATGGTTATTGATATTGTAATAGCGCTGGAATTGACCGGCACCTGAATTGTACAAGCCGCCAATACCAAGCGATACTATGCCGTAGCCTCCGCCTTCAAGCACATTATTTTGGATGATGATATTTCTGTTAACTAATGTATCAAGCGAATATGTTCTGTTCAATCCATCTTCATCCATAGGAGGCAAGCTGCGCATCAATATACATGTAGATAGATTCTTAACAGGATCATAAGTGAATTCGTTACGCTCTCTGTTCCATAATACTAAAGGTATTTCCACATTAGCTGTAGTTTGTCCTTCTAATAAACAATTTTTAATTGTAACATTGCTTGCACCTTCAGTGAAATATAGCAGTACGCTATTAGTTTGCGCTGTAGGAACATTGCCTTGTATGAATCTGATAGACTGGTTTTCGCCACCGTCAAATTCTACTCTTGCATTAAATGGATAATAATCAGCCTTTGCCTGGAACTTTACTCTGTTCACAGGTGCTGCTGGAAATTCAGAACTAACCGATGAGCCAAATCTAATACCCATGCCCGAATTGCTGCTTAACCTTAATGTTACGCCGCCAGCTACACGCGATAACGATCTTGACGGTACAAATTTAATAAGATTATTTACAGAAAAACCAGCTATTGATGATGAAAAATCAAGTGCATAAGTAGAATCAATATTGCCAACTTCTATAACAGGGTCTGACAATTCAAAAGTAACTGTTCCATTTACGCCCATGCGATATACGGCATTCAGCGCTTCGGCTATAGTTTTGTATTCGTAGTTCTTGCCTATGGCATGAGTACCTGTTAATGACTCGACAACCTTGAATGAAGCTGTCTTTTGATTGTTATTTGGAGTAGGATCTATATCATTTTCTGTACTTATTGATGCTACTATTTGGTAATCAGCTCCTACGGTGTTGAGTGCAAATGGAGTGGCAAATTCAAAAATACGTTCGTTTGTTCCATCTGTCGCTGTTCTTGATGATAGATAATCAATAGCCTCAACTATAGCCTCACCAACTTGAACGCCAGCTTTCATAACTTTCACAGTAATAGGTATTTCAGATGCTACAAACCCGCCTTCATTTCTTACTTTTACTGCAGCAAGCACTGGCTGGTTCGTATATACACTATCTGTCGGAACTAATATATCAACCATAACACCGTCATACGGGTACTCAAACTTCACATCCACAGGAACCGTCGCATTGCTATTATTTCCAAGATTTTCCTCTGTTGCTCCAAGCAGCTCCAAACGTATTGTAAGGTAAAATGTACCTGGAGTTAATCCGGGAATATTTTTGGGAATAAAATCATTATTCTCTACAACCTGTGTCTCGCCTCGCTTCATCAAACGCGATATAAATGTAGGAGCTGGCTGCCATATAACATCTCTTTGTCCGCTAATCGGATTAACCTTTTCCAATAAGTAATGCACCTTATATTCATTAATATCATGCACACCTCTGTTTTGAACTGTAATAGCAATCCTAAGAGCTGCATCCGAAAACGGATATATTTTTGTTGTGTTGTCGTATGACAGAGGCTCGGATATTTCCATCAACCCTATATCATCTTGGTACGCCACTTCAAATTTCGAAGTCATTTCTTTTATAACATCAGCGCCATCTTTCTGGTATTTTACTCGCCCAATTACAGTATACTCGCCTTCCACAATTGTAGAACTACGAAAAGAAATTTTAGCTGTATCAGGATTGGAAATATTTGCTATAGGACCTCTTGCCTTTTTAAAGTACTTTGTAATAAAAGTGATATCGGGATTAGTACCTGTAGAATAGTCATTTGCAGGCAAGTCAATCCAATTGTCATTAGTTACAGGGTCTAATGCTTCAAAGGCAATGTTACCCTGATAATCTAATACCTGATATTGATATTGAGTTGTGGGATGCCCTTCTTTTCTATCTATTTCCATGTAGGGAACAATAATGTCGCCTGTTTGCGAGCTTGAACCAAACAGTTCTCCGCCAGCAGGATACAAACCTTTTACCATAGGTCCCATTTGTATATCAAACTTCATATCAACGCGGTAAGCGATTGATGGGTTATATGTTAGTGCCGTACCACAAGCCGATGATGAAATACCATCAGCATAACGCATATAGCATTTTGTATTTGCTGTAAATGAAGTTGCTCTAACATTAGGTCCAGCATTTCCCCAAGCTCCACCATAATAGCAAATATACACTAACAAACCATCACCAGTATATTCAAATGGTGAAATGAATTGATAAGTCAACCATGAGTTATTGTTGGACGCTGTAAAAAACGGTACATCAGTAGCCAAATCTTGATAAACCAATTCATAACTTGCACTAGCTTCTTTTGTCGTTTTTCCACTTGGCAGTGTAGTTAAGCTAGTATTAGCCAACCAAATTGATACTGTTCCCCAGCTTGTACGCGTTGCTGCAGTTTTCAAAAACATAGCTAAAGAGGTTATTTCACCCGAATTAATTCCTACTTGAGATAATTCATCTTGTGTAAATAAACTTTCTGTCCAACCGCCGTCGTATGTACCATAAAATGGAGCATACGTAGTTGTACCAGTAAAATCTCCATTTCCCACTATTATTTCTTCTGCGTATGTATTTACACCGAACAGCAGAAGCGTTAATAGTATAAAAATTTTTGAAAAATGATGTTTCATAAAAACCTCAATAATTAAAATTTATTAATAAAAAATATATTTCACATAAATGTTGTTACTAAAATATTACTGTTTATAGTTACACTACCTACAGCAATGTTAAAAATAAACAAAATTTGCCAAATAAACACAACAAAATATTCTACATGAAGCAAAATATAACATGCCAATATATATATGACACCACATTATAGCATTTTGTATCATTTATGATTTTTTTTTCATAATTATACTGCCATTTTCCGTCTATTGAAAAAAAAGAATAATGGCTTAGTTGCCGAGCTGGAAACATGTTTTTTTGAGGGAAGTTTCGCCGGAAATAAAGTTCGTGTCGGTGGAAGTAATAAAAATTTGAGCAGCGCTTTGGCTTAATAAATGCAAGACCTTATTAGCTCGGTCGCTATCAAGCTCAGAAAATATATCGTCGAAAAGTATAATTGGAGTCTCTGATTTTTTTTCCATCAGGTAATTAAATTCGGCAAATTTCAAGGCAATCAAAAGGGATTTATGCTGTCCCTGTGAAGCAAAATCACGAGAAATCCCGCCATTGATTGATATGCGCAATTCATCTTTTTGCGGACCGAATAGCGTTGTGCCACGCTGCATTTCAAGAAGCTGTATTTTTTTTGCACGAGCCGAGAATTCCTCTCGAACCTGTTCTTTGTTGACAATATCGGAAATACTGTTTGGCAGATAATTGATGTTGACATTTTCGAGGTTATCGCTGACCATCGCGTAAGCGTGCGAAAAGTATGGAGCAAATTCTTTGATAAAGTCATTTCGGCGTAACACTATGTCTGTACATATATTTACATAAAAATTTGTCCACAATTCAAATGTTTCAAAATCAATATTGGCATTGGATTTCGCAGTGCCAAGTATCGAATTGCGGTGCTTCAGAATTTTTCGCAATTCAAACAACTTTTCCATATAAAATTTGCTCGCTTGGGATAAAATTGTATTAATAAATTGGCGGCGGTATTCCGGCGAACCGTTTGTGATATTCTTATAATCCGGCGAGAGAACAACTATGGGCATTTCGCCAATAATATCCTTGGGCAGCAAATTTTGACCTGTTGTGGAATTAATTTGCTTTTTTTCTTTTGCAATGAAAGATACAGAAATTTTATATGGGATAGATAAGTTATTTATACAATTAGCGCTTACAGAATATGACTTTGATGACTTATTCACTATTAATGCGTCTTGAATCGGCATAAAGCTGCGCGAAATACTGCAAATGGAGATTGCTTCAAGCACAGTGGTTTTGCCGGTTCCGTTTTTTCCAAAAAGTATATTTATTCCATCAGAAAAATTAAATTCACTGTGTATGTGATTTCGCAAATTATTTATTTTTAAATCTGTTATTTGCATATTTAAAAAAGAATAAACAAAAGAGCTGTGAATAAAATTAATGCGATTGCAAAATATTTTATAATCTGATTTTTTTTGTTAAAATATTTGTAAATATTGCAAATTCCTATTGAAATCACAGAAATCATTATCATGATGGAAGCTAAGGCGTTAGCCGATGGTGTCGGATTATATCTAATAATATCAAGAAGTTGCGGTGATAGAAACAGAGTTTTATCGCCGTCAATTGTATTAGCAATGGTATTCGTAACTGCAAATTCATTGAAAGCGAAAACAAAGGTTATGATAAAGCAGGATGAAATTGCTGGAAAAATAGTAGGCAAAGTAACCAATCCAAAAGTTTGTGCGTAATTCGCTCCTAAATCAAGACTTGCAGCTTCCATATTCAAATCCATTTCTTGCACTTGGTTGTAAACCAGCAAAATTGATATAAAAATGCAGGAAATAGAGATGCCCAAAATCGTAACCAACATATTGTTTTCAATTCCCAAAAAATGTGCGGCAAATACAACTGTTGCCACAAGAATAATTTCACTGATTACGATTGGCAATCTTATTATCCAATGAAATTTATAATTAATTAAATCCTTTGATTTAGAGAAACTTATTGCAAGCATGGCACCAAGAGCTGTGGATATTAAAGCAGAAAATACAGAAACAAGAAATGAATTTTTGAAAGCGATAATTAAATTATAATTAGAAAATAATTCTTTGTACCAGTGCAATGAAAAACCACTAAATTTTGTTAGCGAATTGCTTTCATTAAATGAAAATAATATTATGCAAAGAATAAAAATATGAGCAAATAAAATTACAATTACATTGATAATAATAACAATAGGCGATTTTCCTATTGTCAGGCATTTATATTTTGGTAAAGTTTTTTTTATATGATGTATGATTTTTTTCTGATGTTTATTAAAATATTGATTGTAGAACGCTATAAATATTGTTGTCAATACAAATAGTAAAAACAAATTGCTTGAAATTAAAGGAAAAATTAATTGAGACAGCAGATTTATAATTTTTCCTGAAAATAATTGCTCGCTGAATTGATTTCCCATTGATGCCGAAAAGTTACCCAAACAGAGCAAAAAAATTACAACAAAACTTAATAAAATTGCCGGAAGTGTCTTTTTTATAATTATGTTAAAGAATATATTAATTCGTGTGAATTTCAAATCCAATGCGGCTTCAATTAAAGAAATATCGATTTGCTTTATAGCGCTAAAAGACAAAAAATATACGATTGGAATGTAGCGAAAAATCAAACAAATTGCGGTTGATGCAAAATCAGAAATATGAATTGGATAATCAAAGAAAAATGAAAAATTATTCATAATCCCGTCATTTCCTATTAACGAATTAATTCCATGATATTGGATTATTGGGCTAATGATAAATAAAATAAAGATGGTATTAATAATATAATAGCGTATTTTGCTGCGAAGAAATGCGACAAAAAATGCAACAAAAAAGCCGGAAAATAAAGTACAAATTGATGAAATAAGAGACAGCTTGAGCGACATTGCAAGTGAATCGCAATAATCACTGTTGAAAGTTGATATGAGATTGGAAAAATTTATCCAGAATATCGTCTGCAATGGAGTTTCAATATAAAAAAATCCAAGCAAGAGCAATAAAATAAATGGTATTACAAAAAAAAAGACTATCCAATATATAGGCAGCCATTGCAGAAATTCCCTATTTAATAAAGTTGTTTTTATTTTATTTAAAAAATTGTCAGGCATAAATTAAATCCCCTGAGAGCATGCTCCATTTTATGAAAATTTCTTCACCAACTTCAAAAAAAGGAATCGCTTCGGTAGAAGATAAAAAAGCGTAGTTTAATATTGCTGCAATAATAATCTTGCCATATTCCAGTTCTACGTAATATTGCGTATACTCGCCGCTATAATCTTTTTGTATAATTTTTCCTTTCAGCACATTTTGGTGCGAAACATCCGCAGAATGGCTTATAATAATGCGTTCGGCTCTTAATGCAAAAAAAACATCGCGCCCTTTTTCAAATTTTTTGAAAGCCGACACATTGATTCTAATTTTGCCGTCAAGCTCAATCACATAATGCCCATTTTCCTCAGAAACAATTTCAGCATAAAAAAAATTCATATTTCCGAGATAATTCGCCACAAAATATGTTTGCGGATTTTCATAAACATCGTGCGGCGTAGCGCATTGGTGAAGAATGCCATTTTGCAATATCGCAATTCTATCAGCAATCGCAAAAGCATTATCCTTGTCATCCGTTATATAAATAAAGGTTTTATTGAGTTTTTTCTGCAATAATTTCAACTCATATCGCATTTTCAATCTGTCTTTTCCGTCAATCAATTTGAGCGAATCATCAAGCAGCAAAACGTCAGGATTATTGACCAAAGCCCGCGCAATGGCAATTTTATATTTGACTAAATTATCCAAATTCTCAATATTGTCATGCAAGTTCGCTTTCAGTTGAAAAAGCTCGATAGCATCATGCACTATCCGCTCTCTTTCATCTTCGGAAATATTCTTGAAATTCAAGCCAAATTCTATATTTTTATAGACATCCAAGTCCGGAAACAAAGCAAAAGAATTGAAAACCGTATTGACATTGCGTTTATAGGCAGGACGGTGGGAAATTTCCTCGCCCTTAAGAAAAATCTTGCCGCTATCAGCATTTTCCAATCCGGCAATGATGCGCATCAGAGCCGTTTTTCCAGAGCCGGAAGGACCAAGAAAACAAAAAAATTCGCCATCGTTAATATCAATATTGATATTATTCAGCAATATCCGCTTTTTGCTTTCTTTCGATAAGTTACATAATTTAAGCATATTAGATTGATATACAAAAGTGCAATACAACAACACTGTTTATGAATTTTTATTCATAAATCTTTCGATAATCGCCGTCGTTGATTTTCCCTCGACAAATTTCAGCACAATAACCTCGCCGCCGTTATTGTGCACCAGATCCGCACCAATTATATTGTCCGAACTGTAGTCCCCGCCTTTGACCAGCACATCTGGCATAACATTAGCAATGAGGTTGTATGGCGTGTCCTCATCAAATAGAACCACATAATCCACTGGTTTTAATGCGCTTAGAACGCATGCTCTATCGTGTTGATTGTTTACAGGTCTACTGTCGCCTTTCAGCCGCCTCACCGAAGAATCCGTATTCAGCCCAACAATAAGCATATCGCCCAATCGCCTCGCCTCAGCCAGATACTGGCAATGTCCTGCATGAATAATATCGAAGCAGCCATTCGTAAACACGATCCGCCTGCCCATATTTTTCGCCTCTTCAACGATATTTTTTATCAATTCCCAAGTTGATAGCATTTTATGCTGTTTTTTGCTTAGTTAGAAAGTGTTTTAAATTTGCAGGGTTGCATGTAAGAAATTAAGATAAATATAGACGATTTGAATAAGTGGTATATTGCTAATTTGCTTTCAGCGTACATTAGCGTATTATGAGCATGTTTATTTTTAACACTGTTGCAATCATAACATGGAAAATGTAATTTCTGCGATATCAATGTTAATAACTCATTTTTTATTATATTTGTTCGTTTGACCATTAAGTGCCAAAGTTATAAATTAAAAAACAAAATACTATGCACATACTAAAATTTGGAGGTTCTTCCGTTGCCGATGGCGATAGAATGCTGAATGTTATAAATATATTGAAAAACGCAGAGCACGATAAAATTATTGTTGTTTTATCTGCATGCAAAGGGATTACGGATAAGTTGGAAAAAGCTGCCAACTATGCGAAAAATGGCGATATAGACCTGTCGCATCTGTTTGCAAATGAAATATCTAACCATCACTTAGCAATTATTGATACATGTTTCAGCAATGATATCCTTGCCAAACAAGCGAAAAGCGACGTCAAAAATTACATTTTTGAATTGAAGAATTTGCTGGAAGGCATTTATTTGTTGAACGAGCTGACTGTTATGGTAAAAGATTCAATATTTTCTTTTGGTGAGCTGCTTTCTTCAAAAATTTTTCATTACCTTTGCCTTGATAAATCATTAGAAAACAATTGGATAGATGCAAGGAAAATAATAGTTACGGACTCTAATTTTAATGCCGCTTTTCCGTTAAGCGATAAGATTTCCGAGGCTGTTGAAAATATTTTATTAACGCAATTTAATGAAAAAATAGCGATTACTCAAGGTTTTATTGGCTCGGATTTGCTTTCCCGCACAACTACACTTGGTCGTGGAGGATCCGATTTAACCGCCGCATTGCTGGGCGCAGCGTTGCATGCCGATGAAATCCAGATTTGGACGGATGTTGATGGTATTTTGTCCGCCGACCCAAATATTGTTAAAAATGCTCGAACAATTAATGATATTACCTATTCC
Organism: Kapaibacterium sp. (SeqCode); assembly: GCA_031550405.1. Taxonomy (GTDB): domain Bacteria; phylum Bacteroidota; class Ignavibacteria; order Kapaibacteriales; family UBA2268; genus JAVBOP01. Next base: position 2,333 of record JAVBOP010000145.1, on the reverse strand, counting down.
GAAGTTAAGGATTTATCTTTTTGGGGAGCCAAAGTGCTGCATCCGAAGACTATTTTTCCTGCAATTGATGAGAAAATTCCGGTAAAAATATTAAATTCTTTTAATGCAACCTCAAATGGCACGTTGATTTTGCCTGCAAATAATAACACGCAAATGCAAATTCATTCAATAATCGCTAAAAAGCAATGTGGATTAATGAAAATTAATATTACAAATGGAAATAATTTGCTGCAAATGGTAGTAAATGAAGTTAATCATGCTATCGAAAGCAATAAACTGCAGCTGCTTTATGCCGCTTACAGCAATTCCAATTTGGTAGTATTATTTGAATTTTCAAACAAAATATCGAATTATCTTCAAAATAATATCGTTGAAAATATCACATACAATGAAGAAGTCGCTGTGGTGTGTATTACTGGACAAAATTTTAAAAATAATTTAATGAAAATTAATGCTGATTTATCTAACTTGCTTTCCATGCAGTCAGATATAAAAATATACCAGCTGCTATATGTGTTTTCGGATACTTCGGTTCTGCTGGTTGTGGACGAAAGCCAAGCCGACAGAATTGTCCGGCATTTACACGACACCATAATAAATTTTTAGTAGAGAGAAAATGAAAAATGATTTTCCGGTATTATTCTGCTATTTTTTGTATATTTGTTAGTTTTTGGGAAATAAATGTAGATTGTAATTGAAAACAACTATTCTAAATAATTTTCACAAATTAGAGATAAAATGAAATTTATAGACCAAGCGATTATTACGATTGAGGCGGGGAAAGGCGGCGATGGACATGTAAGCTTCAGGCGGGAAAAATATGTTCCCAAAGGCGGTCCTGATGGTGGCAATGGCGGAAAAGGCGGCGATATTGTATTTTCTGTGGACACGCATTTGAGCACTCTCCTGGATTTTAAATACCAAACTAAATATAAAGCGAACGATGGTAATAAGGGCGGCAAAAACAAGATGTTTGGCAGAGATGGCAAGGATTTGATAATTAAAGTGCCGCAAGGAACAATACTTTTTGATGCCGAGACAGATGAGCAAATCGTTGATTTATCGGAGCCAAACCAAGTGTTTATAGCAGCAAAAGGCGGCAATGGCGGCTTTGGCAATGCCATGTTTACAACTCCCACCAATCAAACACCTAATTTTGCAAAGCCGGGACTTTCAGGAAAAAGCTGTCAAATAAGGCTTGAGCTGAAACTTATTGCCAATGTTGGTATTGTGGGCTTTCCTAATGTTGGCAAATCTACCCTGATTTCGGTTATTTCCGCTGCAAAACCCAAAATTGCGGACTATCCGTTCACAACCCTCATACCTAATCTTGGAATTGTGAAGATTGATGAAGCGCAAAGTTATACTGTTGCCGATATTCCCGGGCTGATTGAAGGAGCCAGTGAAGGCAAGGGGCTTGGGCTGCAATTCTTGCGCCATGTGGAAAGAACGCAAGTATTGCTTTTTATGCTGGATTGCCTGAGCGATGATCCGGTGAGCGACTATGAAATATTAAAAAAAGAATTAAAAAAATTTAATTCTTCTATGTTGGAAAAGAAACGCATTATTTGTTTTAGCAGAATAGATGCTATTTCTGACGAGCAATTGCAGGTAATAAAAGCAATAAAATTAAAAGATAAAATTGCCGATATCCATTACATTTCATCGGTTGCCAATATTGGTCTCAGCGACTTGAAACATGCCTTGTGGCAAGCCATCTCGCAATAATTACGGCAAGGGAAAATTCGGGGAATACCTGCAATATGACCTTAATTACATTTATGGTTTTACATGCAATGAATTATGGCGCCATGGGTGGGGGAAAAAATAAAATTGGTTAGATAGTGGATTTTTGTTAATTTGCCATTTTTAAATCATTTAATTAAAGAGGTAAAATCATGGAAGCAAAAATTTATTTAAGTATCGTAAAAATTTTATTAATCTGCTGTTTGGGAATATTTCTCAGCACTAACGTAATTTTTGCCCAAGAAGAAGAGGCAGAGAAAGTGCCTGAAAAATTAAAGTATTACAAAGAAAAATATGAAGAATTTTATACGGCAGACTTTGAAACTGTATGGAATGCTGTGCAAAAATTTATCGAAAACCAGCAGTGCCAAATTTTAAGCAACAAGATTAAGCAAAACGACGCAGGAAAACAGCGCGGAATATGCCAGTCGGATTTGTATGTTTTTTCGCAACATCAAGGTTCTGCAACATTTAAAGAAATACAGAAGTACGCTCTCAACCCGCCATTCATACGCGGCGGCGTTTGGACAAGCGGCAGAGCGCAGTACAAATTCATTGTTGATGAGCAAACAGATGGTCGTGTAAGC
>JAVBOP010000175.1:0-2873 GCA_031550405.1 Kapaibacterium sp. (SeqCode) | reverse complement strand
TAATTAATTTATTTTAATTTTTAAACAGTAAAAAACAAACGAATTAAGAATTGGAAAACACCCCATCCTCTAAAATAATCACCGGGCATTTAACTTGCCAAACCAATGACGTGTGGACGGGGTGTTATGACGTTTTATAATAAATAAAAATTCATAATTATGTTAGTCGGATTGGCATCAGAATCATTATTAATAAATCTTGCTCTGATTTCGGCTTGATTAATGCTGCTTTGTCAGGAGAAACAAAATGAATTGTTACTAAATTATTGGTCGTATCATTTGAAGTTATATTGCTAATCATTTGTTCAAGATATCCTATGTTGAATGAAACAAGATAGTTATCGGCATTCATCAACTCAACTGATATTTCTTCTTTCGCCACTTCGCCCAAATCTTCATTTTCCGTTATAACCGTCATAATGCCATTTTCCGCATTCATTTCTAGCTTGCATTTCTTATTTTTTTCGTTTGAAATAGGTGCAACTCGCTTCAAAGCTGTCAAAACAGATGCAGTATCAAAAGTAACTTCTGCGTTCGATGTGTGCGGAATTATTGCCTCATATTTCGGGAAATTCTCGTCAATTAAGCGGGTTACTATGATTGTATTCCCAAAATCCATGCGCAAATAAGAAGGCTTGGCGTCCTCGCCGTCCATAGACATTAGCAGGTCAGTATCTATTTTCCTCAAAATCTCTATAACTCGAACGGGAACAATGATATCAACATCTTTCGGATAAGGCTTTTCGCCCGCAAAAGCTGTAGCCCGCACAAGGCGGAAGCTGTCGGTGGCAACAGCATTGACATAGCTTTCGTGAAATTGCAGGAGAACTCCGCTCATGTTCAAACGATATTCATCAGTCGAAACCGCAAAATGCGTTTTTTCCGCCAGCCGCTGTATGGTATCTTTTGGAAAAAATATTTCTTTTTCGCCCAAATTATCTTTATCTGGTTTATCAGCAGTTAAAAGCGAAGGCAAATCAACATAATCCTCTGGATCCCTGCCTTTAATCGTGTACTTTCCTTTGCCAACAACCAATTTAATTTCGTATCCTCCCGCTTCACAGCTAAAATTCAATTCCTTTGCAGCATCCAAAACCTTAACAATTTCATTGATTTTTTTAGCAGGCATAAGAATGCTTCCATCTCCCGCACCATCTACGTTTATAGTGGATTTGATGCTAATTTCGACATCCGCTCCAATAGCCGTTAGCTCGTTTCCAGAAAGCGTAAGCAGAATGTTTTCATAAGCATCAATAGTGGTTCTTGATGGAATTGCGGGCATTATTTTTTGCAATAATTTTTGAAACTCCGATAATTGAGTGGTAAATTTCATATTAGTCTAATCTGATGTAAATATTAATAAAATTAACATTGCAAAATAATAAATTTCTCCGATATTACTTGCATAAAAAATAAAATGATATGATTAGTAACTACAACACAATTATAATTTTTTGATGGAATTGCGGGCAATACAGCAAAAAACAGGCTTTGCAAAATTTTACAAAGCCTGTTATATGACATTAATGCTAATAGTCTTTATTCGGTTTTTTATATGCTGCAAGCTTAAGATATGCTAAATCATTATCGCTCAAGCGCTTGCCCGTTATAAAGCGTTTGTTGTAGAAAGTGGAATTCAGTGAAGAAATCGTAACTCCTTTTCTGGAACTTGCATGAGCAAACAAGTCATCTCCAAGATAAATTCCCACATGCGACGCAAATTTTCTTGAATATGTATGGAAGAAAACCAAATCTCCAAATTCCAATTTTTCACGTTTCACTTTTCTACCAACATTAATTTGCTCTCTTGCTGTTCTCGGCAATGTGATTGAATCAGTTTGGTAGAATACTTCTCGAACCCATGCGGAACAGTCAATTCCAACGGTACTCATACCTCCAAACCTGTATGGAGTGCCTAACCAATTCATAATATTGGACATTAGCTCTTCTTTTACGGTTCCTGCCGCTGTTTTTGAAATTTGCTCGCTTCCGCCGCCAATTGCTAACATCCAGATTGAGCGAAAATTTTCCAGATCGACAATAACATCATCTTCTGCTTCCAATTCCGCAAGGTCTTCGCCGTGTTCGCCTATTTCTTCTGAATTATTAACATCGACATAAGATTTTAATAATTCAACATCACTATAGGCTTCAGATGGTTTATTCTCTGCTGTAGGCTCTAATCCCGCAAGTTCTGCAACCGCTTCAGATGTTTTCAAAACTTCTATAGCTTCTGCTTTAGTTTTTGATTTGGAATATACTCTTACTTTTTTCGATTTGCTTCTGCCTTTTCCTTTTTTCTTCGCCGCAAGCGCATCATCGCTCATAGATAGCAAAAAAGCAGCCATAAAAAGCATTACAAATACAGTTTGCAAGTTAAATCGTGCTATTTTTGAATCTTTCATAGTACCTCAATATTTGTTTTACATAATTTTATTAAAAACAGCCTGTGTAACTAATTACACATACTGCCAAACACTAATTTAAAAAAAAAATGGATAACGGCAAAAATAAAAATGCAGTACCGATTTTTTTTTTATTTGCAAAGAACACTCAAAAATCATACAACTACCATGCTTTATTAATATTTATTATGGCATTACAAGTGAAATGTATATAATTAAATTTTTGCGCTATGTAATTTTTTCTAATAAGAAAGCGTATTATCACTTTACTGTCAAAAATTTTATTATTGGCAAAAACATGCAAGAATAGCCAATAAAAATGATTTTTTTTTCATAATTATCTGTTCTTAAAACTTGCACAATATAATTCGTAGTTAAGATACAATTTGGCATTGCGTTAAATTGAATGCGATTGTTGTCTTAAATAAACGTAAATATAAAAAATAAATGGAGCTTGCTAATTCGTCT
>JAVBOP010000102.1:0-4669 GCA_031550405.1 Kapaibacterium sp. (SeqCode) | reverse complement strand
TCATGTATTTTTAGTTATTTAATTTTGAGAATGTTATCTTTCGATATATTTCTATCTTTTTTTTCATTTTTCAAAGAGAAAGTATCTATTTTTAGATAACACTCTTTTTGGGGTATTTATCAAATATTTATGATTTTTTTTCAGAAATTTTGATGGTATTTAATTCGATTCAAGCTTATAATTAAAAAAATTGGCCCGCTATTTGCATGTAATGACTTTATCGTTAAATAATCTATAATTATTCGAAAAATAAGTCTAAATGGATGGAAAAGAATTCAATAATTATTTGCTGTCGAGCAATACCACCAGTTTTCCCTTATCGCTGCCATGCGTAAAATTAAGCGACAAAGGAAAATTCGATGAATCTTTCGATTTGGATAACTATTACCCAAATCAAGGTATTAACTCGTTTTTTGTTCAAATTTGCGGCAACGATTACAGTAAATTTGGTATAGAAAACAAGCATGTGCTGTTTATTCATTCGCAGGAACAAATTGTTAATAGAGATTATGTACTGGTACAAATTGCCAACAGACTAAGTGTTAAGCAATACAGAGAGATAGACGAAATTAAATATCTTGTAACACCAACAGGGATTTTCCTTCCTCTCGAAATTAATCCTTATATAAAATATAAAATAATTGGAGTGGCACATAATATCATGGCTATACCTCAGGTTTGACACGCAAGATTATGAAAAAAAAATCATTATTCTTCCATGTTATTCCATGTTTCAACAAACAGTTCAAAAACTTCTTTTTCTGTGCGGCAATTCAATATTTTATTTTTGCTTTCATTGTCCATAATCATTTTTGAAATTTTGCTCAATAGCCGCAAATAGCTGCCAACGCCTTTCTCCCTGCCCAGTAACAGCAGCGCCAGACTGACTGGCTTAGCGTCGATAGAGTCAAAATCGATTGGATTTTTCAGTATTGCCAGAGAAATAGCCATTCCATTTATAAAATTTGTTTTCGCATGAGGCAGCGCAACGCCATTTCCTATGCCGGTTGTCATAAGCTGTTCTCTTGCTATAACTTGCTCGCAAACTTTTTCAATTGAAGTGATCTTATTGCTCTTAGATGCAAGAACTATGAGTTTGTTAAGCAAGTCTGTTTTATTGTTGGCTATTACATCAATTGCAATGGTCTCTGTCTGCAAAATATCAGTTATTTTCATATTAGCGTTTTTTTAGTTTTGGCTTTGAAATTTCCTTCGGCTGCTTTAGAGAAACAGCCGAAACAGCAACAGCCAGCCTGCGAGAAGTGTACGGATCGCCGTCGTTCATCATATTTTTGCCCTTTATAACCATGTTCGAAGAGCCGCCGCCGTCCAAATTTTGCGCCGAATAGCAACCCAAATATTCCATAATATCTGCCATTTGCGACAAACTTGCTCCAACAGTGCCATCCCGCTTGCGGTTATCAACGACCACCAAAAACATTTTGCTCTTATCCTTGTTATATCCAATCGCCGTTCTTGACAATGCTCCGTTAATAAAACGCCGGGATTTGGAGCCTTCCTCGTATGCCTCATGCTGGGCAATACCATCACGCACAAGGCGCGGAGTACCGGATACAGAGTTCATAAACAGCTCATTTTCATTAGTATTTGTCCAAAAATGTATATTCAGCTTATCGCCTGTTTTAGGAATAAGATTAGTGTCAATATCCTTGCCAAATGAAAGGATACACCCGTTTTGCGGCTGCTTCATACTGCCGGAATCAATGGCAATCACCTCGCATTTAACAAAAGCGTTTACGGCAGGATTTTCCAAATATTTCACAGCAACTTTTATCATATTATATTCAAAATTGCTTGCACGCTGGGCTTCAAACAGTTCTTCACGATATTTATCCAAATTCACAGCCTGCTCAGTGGAGTCATCATAAGAAACATCCTGAAAGACATTGTCAAGCCCTTTCAGCAGCAGCTCTTCTGCCTTTTTTCTATCAATATATGGAATAATATCGCCGCCAAATTTATTATACATTATCAATCCGGTTGTGTCTTTTCGGCGGTTCACAGATTTCAAATTCATGCGAAAGCCATTTTGCGTTATTATTTCGCCCTGCAGAGTAAAAGATCCCATAAAAGGTTTTCCATCTTCATTCCAAAAGGTGCTTGTCCAGCGCTTGTATGTTGGCATTTCAATGACTTCACCGTGAATAACAGTCGGACCTATCGGATAATTTGTATATGCTCGCCAAAAATTAGCATTAATGCCGCCCAGCGTTTTGCTGCTGTCGCTCTCGATGTATGGCAGCATTGCCGGCAATTTTTCCAGCTCAGTGATATTATTGCCTGCTTTTACGACATTAAGTTCTACCTTTTTGTTGTTCAAATCAAGCTGCAAAATGTGTACGTCGTGTTTCAAATTGTTCATGGAAATGTGCACTCGCTTATAGCTTATTCCACTTTCAAGCAGCGAATCCACAATGAAAGTATGGCTTGGCGGCTTTATGTTTTTTTTGCTTGTATTTGACTTCTTTATTTTGCTTTTAGATTTAGACTTGGATTTGCTTTTTTTGGAGGTTGTTTTTTTCACAACTGTCTTTTTCGGCGCTGGATAGATGCTTACAGGTTCTACAATTGTCATTGTAAAACAAAGCAACAAAAGACTTATGAGCGATATTATTTTTATAGCAAAATTATTCAATATATTTCTACATCCTGACTTTTCTGTAGACTAAATATACAAAACAAAAACAAAACCACAAAACATATTGTTATTTATGTAATAATGAACAAATGAATTTTTTTTAATTTTTCATATTATGTATCAATATAATATAGGGTTTGTATTTTTTTGTATATTTGCGTAGCTTAACTTGAGTTAATAAATGCTAATTGACACATAGATAATATAATTAATAAGGTCTTTCTATAGACGAAAGACCTTTTGTTATATCCTCTGAGTTTTTTCTAAAAAAAATATTCAGAAATCTTGCCAACCCGTTTAGGATTGGCATGCCCATTTTAAATTTGGCTGGCGGACAGCCATTGCATCGTCAAGGCGGCGAACAGGTGTGGTGAGCGGTGCGTCAAGCAATAGCTGCGGATTGGTCTTTGCCTCTTCAGCTATTTTTATCATAACATCGCAAAACTCATCTATATCCTCCAGTTTCTCGGTTTCTGTCGGCTCAATCAGTAGCGCCTCATGCACGATAAGCGGGAAATACGTCGTTGGCGCATGCATGCCGTAGTCGAGCAAACGCTTGGCTATGTCTTTGGCAGAGACACCATAGGCTTTTTGGCTATCAGCGCTGCAAACACATTCGTGCATACATTTCACCCTATATGGAAATTCGTAATGGTCTAAAAGACGGGCTTGAATATAGTTAGCATTGATAATTGCATTCTGGCTGACTTCTTTCAAGCCGGTTGCGCCATTCATGCGGATATATGTCAAGGCTCGCACCAATACGCCGAAATTGCCAAAATAGCTGTGCATTCTGCCAATAGTTTTAGGGCAATCCTTCTCTGTCTTAAATTCAAACCTGTTGCCATTTTTAACAACTTGCGGCATCGGAAGAAATGGCACAAGCTTGTCCGATACGCAGATAGGACCAGAGCCAGGACCGCCGCCGCCATGTGGTGTGGACATGGTCTTATGCAGGTTGAAATGCACGCAGTCAAAGCTCATTTTACCGGCACTTGTAATGCCCATTAAAGCATTGATATTCGCGCCATCCATATACATCAAGCCGCCACAGCCATGTATCAGCTGCTCAATTTCAATGATATTGCTTTCAAATACGCCAATAGTTGAAGGGTTGGTTATCATTATGCCTGCAATATCGTTGCCGAGCTTGGATTTCAGATCATCAACATCAATAGCGCCATTCTTCTTGCATTTTACATGCACGGTTTGGAAGCCGCCAATAATCGCAGTTGCAGGGTTAGTGCCGTGCGCTGATTCGGGAATCAATATTTTGGTGCGTTCTGACTCGCCCCTGTCTTCAAAATATGCCTTAAAGCACAAAATGCCCGCAAGCTCGCCCTGCGCGCCTGCTGACGGCTGCAAGGTAACACCCTGCATGTTCGTGATTTCCTTCAAAGCCTCGCCAAGCTCATACATAACCTCTAATGCGCCCTGTGCGTATTCGGCATGTATATTGGGGTGAAGACCGGTAAAGCCCGGCATTGATGCCGTAACCTCATTCACTTTAGGGTTATATTTCATAGTGCATGAGCCAAGAGGATAGAAGCCCTTTTCAATGCAATGATTCAGATTCGAAAGGCGAACATAGTGGCGCGAAATATCTGTTTCAGGCACTTCAGGCAGGTTGGCTGAAGCCTTGCGCATATATTTATCGGGAATTACATTTGCGCTTTTCGGTACATCCAATTCAGGCAGTGTATAGCCTTTTCTGCCTTTTTTGCTTTTTTCAAAAATTAAATTTTCCATAATAGAGGGTATGATATAATATTTGTTTAAGTTACATATTTATAAATTTTGCCGTATGGAGCACGGAACAGGGCAAATACTACATTGCAATTCAAGCGCTACAATTAAGCTACGCAAATATACAAAAAAAAAGCGATATTGATAATGATGTTCAATACCGCCTTGCTAATATTATAAAAATCTACTTATTTATTATCAGTTTTTCTGCTTTTGCTTTGTCGCCGATGCGAATAATAACGCTGTATACACCGCTGGCTAAGT
>JAVBOP010000004.1:0-7954 GCA_031550405.1 Kapaibacterium sp. (SeqCode) | reverse complement strand
TCACGTCCTCTGCTTTTTTCCTTCTTTATATGACATTGCGTGGCGGTAGTGTTTGCAATTATTTCCTTTATCGCTTTGAGCAATTTGGGTTGATTAGCTTTAACTTTGACAACATAATGGTTCTTGCTTTCGGCGTTTTTTTGTAGAGTTTTTTACAACGCAAGGCATCAAAAGTGAAGATTACACCCTGCAAATCGAGCTTGGAAAGCAGCGCCTCTACCACTTTTTCTTCGTCAGATTTCTTATTTTCAAATTTTTCGACATGCAAAATTTGCTTTCGTTTTTGTGAAAATAGGCTCACAAGTGAAACAAAATTTTGGTAAGAAGTAGAGTAATCGCTGACAAACGTTTACGCAGATATGTCTCATTATTTCTACAAAATCTGGCTATCTCTCTGTATTGGTATTTGCCACAGAGCAGAGACATTAAAATAAATATTAATAAAGTTTTCAGCTGAAACCGTTGCCCTTGCTTGCGACGAGGGTCTGTTACCTGACCAAGGTAATCAAGTAGATTCATAATGGCATTTTTATTCCAACATTTAAGCATTTCTAAGAAATTAATTGATAGAAATTAACAGACTCTCCGTCAGTAGTTATACCTAAATATCAAAAATATTTTCACACATAAACAGCTTCATTGTATTGCTTATAATGTTTTTTGCTTTGAGTGGGGGATAATGGCACGAAAATTTTTGGTATGCTAATTGAGTAATGTTTAGTTTCGGTAGAAATAGACGATATATATTTAGTTACCATAAGAGGAATGTTATGACAAAAATTAAAATATTTTTACTGTTTTTTTTGTTGCAATTGCCTGCTATGCCAGTATTTGCGCAGGATTACGAATTTACACTGAATCCACGCCGTGCATACGACCAGATAATTGTAGAAATATGGGCAAAAACGGTCAATAAAAATGCTGTGAAAACGGGTAATGCTTCACTTGTTATTCAATATAATACTTCCTTTTTCACGCCTGCATCGAACCAAAATCTTACTCAAACCGACTCGCTGACAGGCTTTGATGCCAATTCTACAAGTCCCGTACGGACTATAACTTCACAATATAATGCAATGAACGGCTATGCTGCATTGGCTTCGGCTTCATATTCTAATGGCTATTATTCATTGGAGGTTACGCATGAAAGGCTTGGCGAATTGGGTCTGCTTCCAGATTCAACAGGCCGTGGAAGTTTTATAGGCAAGCTGACATTGTCGATTATTGGCAATCCGAGTGAGACAGATTTGGCTAATATTAGCTGGAGTAAAAATACGTTGCCCGGCGATGTGCGTGTTTTCGATTATAATGGCAATGATATAAAATCAAAAATCAGCTTTATTGATCCGCCAAGCGATTATAAAATTATTGGCATTACATTTCTGTCGGCAAAAGATGATAAATCGGTGATAGACCGTGACGGCAATTACAATTTTCTGACAGGCGAGTATGCCAATTCAGGTTATCCGATATATTTTGAACGCAGTATCAATCCTGCCTTATATACCATTCCTTCAGGAACTGCCGGCACGGTTGATGAAGACCTTGCCTATATATTTGAATATTCTTTGGATAATGGTGCAACATGGCTTGAAATAGGTCGAACGGTGGAAACAGATAAAAATGCAAGTACAGCTGCCAAAAGTGCCAATCATAAGAGCGGCGAACTGTTTGAATCGAAAGCGGCTACGGGATATATAATATCTACAATGACTGGTGCAAAATTAGACGGTGCTACATTCAGGCAGCCATTGCGCGTAATATGGGCAAAAAATACATTTTTCACATCGCGTTCCGAGCAGGCAAAGCTGAAAATAACAATGCTTGATGGCGATGTTGCAATGCCTGTAACCAATAGATTAGCAAGCAACATATATGATATAAACAAGGGAAGGCTCATATTAGGGCGTCTTTTCTTTTTGCAGCTTAACGGCACGACGCAATATCTTAAAACTACTTCAACATTTAGCAATTCAACGCAATTAACTGTTGCTGCATGGGTTAATCTTAACGCATATCCAAATACTAACGATGTTGAACCTGCTATCATTGCATCAAGTGGGGGACCGGGTGCTACGCCTGTATTTGGCTCTAATGAAGGTGCATGGATGTTATATTTGAAGAATGGGCGCATTCCTGCATTTCGTGCCCGCGAGATACTTAATCGCGGCGACTCCAATGCACTTGTAAATACCAAGCGGTATATAGGAATATGTGAGGCTTATGATAGGGATATATTGACAGCTGTTTCGGCTGTTGAACCGCTTAGCGAGGAGCATTCACAAAATTGGGTACATCTTGCTGCAACTGTTAAAGACAACACCATTTCATTATTTGTCAATGGAGAGCTTGTCGATCAGGTTATAAATGATAATGCCAACGATATTAGAATGCTTGTAACTGAGCATCCTGTATGGATTGGCGTCAATCCAAATGGCACAATATCAGCTGACAGGTTCTTGAATACAGGCATTAAAGGCGTGCAGGTATGGCGTACGGCATTGACGCAGGAGCAGATACGGGCTTATGCGCCAGGCATCAATCGTCCAGATTCTATAACCAGTTATGACGATGTGAAGAAAGGCTTGGAGCTATATTATCCATTTGAAGGCAGCCTTGTAGATATGGCAATAAATCCAGATTATCAAAAAGGCCGCGATGATGCCATATTCTATGATGATGCAGTATTGCCTGTTACCCCTGTAGTACATAGTGTATATAATGTTGTTGCAGTGCAAAGTAAGACATATACTGACAATCACGATAAGCATAACAATTATGAATATTTTTTAATAAATGGTAATATAGATAAACATTCCGTCCGCTTTGCGTCCACCACTATGGAAACGGGGAATATACAGTCCTTTATAATAGGGAAATACTTCCCTTCGACAAGCTCAGGGAACTTGCATATACAGGAAATAGAGCCTGTCGAAATTACCAATATATTATATAGTAAACCAGGCAATACCCTGTTAATGCTTGATGATCATGCCGGTGTGGCAGTGTATCGTCCTGATAAGCCGCATGTTAGAATATCCTCGCCTGCAAAAGACGCCGGTGTGCTCAATAAGGAGAATGATAATTTTGTAATACGTTGGGTTTCTTATGGGTTAGGCGATATAGCCAAAACGGCATCAAAGGATATTGAGGTGGAATATAGCCTTGATAATGGTGCAACGTGGCATTTTGCTAAAAGTCCTGCAGGTATTGAATTTGGCGGTAATAATGCTCCGGATGCGGAAACAGGGCAGGCTATATGGCAGCCATATCAAAATAATAATGCCAACGCTAACTTGCGTACTATAACGCCTTACGCCAAAAAAGCCATAATGCGCATTAGCGGTACACAGGCAAATGGACAGACGAATTTATACAGCATATCAGATGAGTTTAATATTGCACCTTATTTCGGTTTGAGTTTGGTAGAAGGCACAAGATTGCAGATTGCACCGAAAGAAGGCATGAATATCAATTCTAATTATGCTTATATGGAGGCATGGATTAAGCCATACCGTTTTCCGACTGATGCGGAGGTATACTTGCCTCTCATTGAAAAAACAAGCCCCGGTACAGACGGCAAAATGCACTATTCCCTGCGCCTGCATACAGATGGCACGCTATCGTTTGTGCTGGAAGATAAAGATGGCAATTGGCATACTGCGCGTACAGGCACAGACCATGTTATTACCCGTCCTAATTCTGTGCAAAACGACAGCACTTGGACACATGTAGGCATTCTGTTTATTAAGAATAATAAAGACAATATATCTGAAGCACGTTTTTATATAGATGGGGTAGTGCAGGGTGCAGGCAAAACGGCGTCTAATTTCACGAGCTCCATACAATTAAACGGGCTTAATGAATATCCTCTATATATAGGCTATAAACCTGCTAACCTCCTTGAGTCGGCACGAAGTTTTGTTGGTGAATTTAAGGAGATTCGTTTCTGGAGTGGTCTGCCTAATAATCTGTCTATTGCAGGCGAAGAGCCTACACCGCTAACTGTGTTTATACAATCTGCACAGTCAGCAACTACGGATAACTTGCAAAACGCATATAAGCAGAATCTGCATTCCACATTTAGCATGGATGGCGGGGCGTTTGTGATAGACGGCGTCAGTCGTGCTGTTGCCAAATCACCCAATAATAATGTACTGCTTCGCAATTTCGGTACTCCTGTTAAGTATGTGCCGTTTATGCCGTTTGTCAAATTAGTTGAGCCTATATTTCGGCAGTCGGTTGCTAATACCAATCCTGATGTACGCGTGCGTTGGGTTGGCTTGAATTATGATGGTTTGAATTTCACTCCCGGTGAAGCTAAAAAAGACCCGCCATCGCTTGAATACTCTATACGCGGAGGTGGCGGCAATGTCATTCAGCCATATCAATATGTAGGCAGTTTATATTGGAGCGGCAATAAATTTAATTCCATAAAAATGGCACAAGGCGATAGATATTTATCAAAAATAACATCGAATGATACATATATAGCTCTGTCATTAGATGCCTCTATTGCTGACCCCGATGTTAATAAAGATGCTAATTTCAATGACCAGGGACCATTATCGCCATCATTGACTAATGCAAGATTCAGATTGACAGGCAGTTATACTATAAATAATGAAAAAAAATTAATACTTTCCGAAGGACCTTTATTTACAATTACACCTACAAGCAATTTCAATACACGTGTTATGCTTGAAGGCTATCATAATGGCAATATAAGCGGCAAATCCGTGAATAATCTTGCTACAAGTTATGAACAAGGTGGGTTGCGTATTACATTATTCAAGGATAATTCTGGTGAAATAGGCAGCCGCGTGGGAAGTGCCGAATCAAAATACGGCTTTAGCGATAGAGATCCTGTTAATATGAATAAAGGCAATCTGCGTTTTGGCAATGTCAATTTTGTCTTCACCGATGTTACTGACGGCTATTATTGGCTGCTTGTCGAGCATATCAATCATCTGCCTGTAATGTCCCGTTATCCTGTGCCATTCCAATTCACAGGCGATATTTCGAGTACATGGGATATCGAATCAGGCTGGGATTTCTTAAGCTGGAATGGCGTCGATAATAATGTGTTGCCTAATGCCAATACTAAACCTTGGGCGGGCAATTATTTTACGGCTAAAGGTACTGCGGTTAATAGTCCCAAAAATGATATTGATAGATATTCCACGACAGGACTAATATATAATGGTGGTGCATCTCTTGCAACGAATAGCCTTGCTGCAATGGTTGCTGGCGATGTTAATCAGGACAAGATGATTAATGCTGCCGACAGAGTTATTGTGCGTCAGGAGGAAGGCTTGATTAGCCCTCGCTCCGATGTTACGGGCGATAAATATGTCAATGCCATAGACCGCACAATAGTTGATAGAAATTATGGTAAGGTATCGTCATTATATGATGTTACAATGCCGACAGGCAAAGTGGATGTAGAGAATATAATAGCAAACACTTCTAAAACTCATAATGACAGCAATGATTATGAAAAAAAATTAATAAATAGTGATTTGAATACACAGGTGATTGAGCCTGTCGAAATCAATATAGTATATGGCAAACCCAATAATAGACTTTTGGCAGCTTTCAATTATGATGTATATGCCGAGCCAAAATACTTTGACGATGGCTATGTAGAGTTGAGTATGTATATTAAAAATAATGGAGATGCGTTTGCACCTGCCAACTGTACATTTGCCGTGTCATACAATAGCAGCGTGCTTGATTTTCAGAAGCTGACAGGGCAGGAGGATGTCTTATTTAATTCGACCTTTGATTATAGCAATTTGGATAATCAAATGCCAAACAACGGCTATCTAAAGCTGCAATCCGCACCGCATAAGCAAGGCGAAAACTACGGCAATATCCGCACTATTGAGATTGACTATGACGCTTATGCTAATATTGGCGGCATAAATGTGCCTGATGAGAAAACATATCTTGGCACACTTCGCTTTAAAGTGATTGAAAATCAAGGAGTTATAGCATTCGACTGGCATGAGAGCAAAGCGGTTTTAACCACAAAAGGCTATAACGTTACGGATAACGGCACATGGCATCCTATAGCGCCGATAGTGATGTATTCGGTAAAAATTACATCGCCTAATGGTGGTGAAAAGTACTCGCAGAATAAGAATCAGAATATTGCATGGACTGCTATAGGGAAGGCGGGCATCTGGTTTGAGTTTTCAAACAATGCAGGCACAAGCTGGGTAAGGCTAAATGATGAGGCTGTTAGTGCTAATGTATTGAATTATGAATGGATTACTCCAAATTATACATCTAATTCCTGTTTAATTCGCATACTTGATGCAGCAACTGGCATAGAGATGGATAGAAGCGACGATGTGTTTGCCATAACTGCACCATTTGGCTATATATTAGAGCCTTATGCCGCTACAGAGCCATATACGGGTGGCGCAAAGACAACTATCAAATGGCAATGTGAAGCTGCAGACTGTGTGCAGTTCGAATTCTCGGACGATGCGGGTGCAACGTGGACAGGCATACAGGGACAACATGCTGCAAATTTAACGCAAACCAGCTGGACATTGCCCAAAATAACCACTCGCACAGCTATGTTGCGCATGATGGAATGCGGCAATGGTGTGGAAATAGCACGAACAGGCATATTTAAAATTCTTAACGGCAGCCTTGTATTTACAACGCCTAAATTGAAGGAAGTGCTGTATGCAGGTAAGGCTTACAAGGTTAAATGGTCAACGAAGGATGTTGATATATTTGATTTGGATTTGACATTGGATGGCGGCAATACATGGAGCAGGGTAGAGGCTAATACTGTTGCAAGTGATTTATTAATAAGCTGGTTAGTGCCTGATATAGAGACAGATCAGGCAATGTTTCGTGCTTTGTATCAGGGCGATGAAACTATGGAATATGGAAGAGGCAAGCTGTTTAGAATCAAGGCAAATGGCAGTATAGACGAAGAATTGCCTGCAGGCTATAACATAGAAAATCCATACCCGAACCCGGCGCAAAATTCAACGCAGGTATATATAACTGTGCCGGATTATGATGAGGTAAGCCTATCAATACTTGATATGTCTGGCAGAACTATTAAAAATATTTATCAGAACATGCAATTGGGTGCAGGTGTGCATAAGCTATCTATTGATATTGCCGGCTTACCCTCAGCTAAATATTTTATGTATTTTAAGTCATCTAAACTCAATACCTTGCGGGAGCTCACCATAACAAGATAAATGCGTGTTGTACAGGAGAGAGAGGTGTTGCCCGCTTTGATAACCGCTCAATAAAAAAATCATCTATGAATTTTATTTTATAGATGATTTTTTTTGTGTATGCTGTTATCGCTATTTTATATATCCATTAATATGTAATGCCACATAAGCACTTCATCTACAAGAAGAGAATCATGTAACTACCAATATTTACATAATGTTATACATTCCTCTTCCCAGAAGGGGTGGCATTATGAAAAAATATTCATAACTCCCGCATCCCCGTCTCAAAAAAAAATAAAATAAATTAAAAAAATAGTTTGGTGGTAAAATAAAAATATGTTATGTTTGGAATGTAATCGTTGCAATTATCAAAAAAACAGTTACAAAGAATTAATAGAAATTTAAAACAAGGAAAATGGAGATACAGGAAATCGAAGAGCAATAGCGGCAGAATAGTGAACATACACAAATACCTTTCACTGTTCTGCTGCAAAACAACTTTCAATTACAACCAACAACGATATAGTTTATTAAAAAATATTAATTAATTGAGGCATATTATGCGTTACAAATTTAAACAACAATTTTTCAAACTATTTTATTTAAAAATGGAGGTCTTATGAAGACAAAAATTTTGAAATGGCCGCCAATGCTGGCGGTTATGTTTGGGCTATGCTTGGCAGCTGCGGGTTGTACGGACGGCGGTAGTGGCGGTATGGATGGTTCGGTCGATAATC
>JAVBOP010000052.1:0-3837 GCA_031550405.1 Kapaibacterium sp. (SeqCode) | reverse complement strand
GCATCGAATTGGAGGCGCTGGTCATGGCGATTGTGGTCATTCAAAGTGGCGGGGATTTGAAAAAAACGGAATTACAGGAACCATAAATGAAAATTAACCATACGAAATATAATATACTTACAGCTATTCCGAACAGGAGTGCACTACTTCCCCACAATTTTCATATGCTAACAGAGTATAATTACCTATTAAGAATAACACCATATATTTGACCATCTTTTTCATCACTACTCTCCGTAATTTTTGATTTGGTTTATTTGCTCCTGCATGCGATGCTTGAATGCTTGCAAGGGTACGATATTTCCAAAGCCTAAATGATTGTCTTCATCTATAATTTGCCCATTTTCGACAGGATACATATTAAAAGACATGCCGCCACCTATAGGCGACATAGAATAATAAGCCTTTGTACTATCGGAACATTGGAATATTTTTTTCAGAAAAACAATATACTCTTTGCTTGGCTTTATCCATGAATTAGCGCTCGAATCATTTATATTGTATAGCGGACGGTCAATGCAGCCTTGACAGCGCAGCCACTCATTGCAATAATCAAAAATAAAATTGGTAGACATATTAGGATAATTTGATACCTCATTTGTCTTATATGTCTCTGCTCCTCCTATGTTAATTTTATGTAAGTTTGATAAAACAGATGTACTTAAATTAGGTAGGACTTGCCCTTTAATTGTATCTAAAACATTACAATAAGCAATAGTCATAGTTTTGCAGCGATCACCTGTAATACGATTAACAAATTCTGTATTATTAATTTTCAGATGCAAAATATAGTCAGCTGTTATATATGGCAACCGTTGGTCGTCTGGGCATAATGTTCCTCTAATTGCTCTTTCTACCATCCCTGTTGTTACCTTGCCCTGTGCTTGTACTGCCTCTGTAACTTGATAATATAACGCAGGGTTATAATCGACTAGCTTATAAATATATTTCAAAGCATAATTAATGGTATCGCTTGCAGCTCCAATTTGTTCTAACGCTCTTTCTACATCATGTATATTTCCAATATTTTTGGTGAGACTATCGGCAATAATATACGCCTGCATTATTTCGTAAGGCATATTAGAATATAGAATTGGCGTGAATGCAACATGTTGGTATGAATAGAAAAAGCCACCAGACTCGGCACATGGAATATTGCCTATTACCTGCCCTTTAGCCTGTGGCGGCGGCAATGCAAAACTGCTCAATATTACTGCCGCCACGAACAGCAATAAGGAAGTGCTTATATTAAAGAGAGTGAATAAATAATATTTTCTTTTGCAAATTTGGGGAAGCAGTATTGTTTTTTTGTTGCTGTTCGCTTCTTTATGGGTTGCCATTGTTGCCTCCAAAGTTAAATATTGTTAATTATAAAAGCTAAAGTAAAGAATTTATTTGACATAAAAAATACAAGAAAAAATTTGATGTCACATATTCATTAAAAAAATATTCATAAATATCGCATATACAGCATAAATCAAAAAAAATATATTAAGCGGTTAATAGGGTTTGTTTTTAAAGGAGGTGTGATTTGCTGGAACATTATATATACCAAAATTAATTTTCACAATGATATTTTGCTATTCACGTCTATTTAATGGCTTAAAATTATCACATCACAAACAACTGAAGCTATTTTATGTCGAATAATTCTGACGATTTGCTCAAAGAAATTACCGAAAATGAATATAAATATGGGTTTGTAACTGACATAGAACAGGAATTTGCTCCCAAGGGATTGAATGAAGATATTATCCGTTACATTTCTGCAAAAAAAAATGAGCCTGAATTCATGCTTGACTGGAGGCTTAAAGCCTATAACCTATGGCTGAAAATGAGGGAACCCAAATGGGCAAAAGTACATTATCCCTTAATAAATTATCAGGATTTGCATTATTATGTAGAGCCTAAAAATTATAAAAAAGGCTTGTCGCATGATGAAATTTCGGCTGAAATAAGCAATACTTACGAAAAGCTCGGTATTTCTCTAAGCGAAGCAAATACATCAAGTTGTGTTGCCGTTGATGCAGTTTTTGACAGCGTTTCCGTTGCTACAACGTTTAAAGAAAAACTCGAAAAGCATGGCATCATTTTCTGTCCGATAAGCGAGGCAATCCAAAAATATCCCGAACTTATAGAGCAATATCTTGGCTCCGTTGTGCCGATAACCGATAATTTTTTTGCGGCATTAAATTCGGCTGTTTTCAGCGACGGTTCGTTTGTTTACATTCCAAAAGGCGTGCGCTCTCCGATGGAACTTTCCACTTATTTCCGCATCAACGCCTCTTCAACAGGACAGTTTGAACGCACGCTAATTATAGCAGATGAAGATAGTTACGTTAGTTATCTTGAAGGATGTACAGCCCCCATGCGGGACGAAAACCAGCTTCATGCCGCAGTTGTCGAGCTTTATGCTCATAAAAGTGCGGAAATAAAATATTCCACTGTCCAAAATTGGTATCCCGGCGATAAGGAAGGTCGAGGCGGCATATTCAATTTTGTAACGAAGCGTGGGATATGCCAGGGCAATAATTCCAAAATTTCATGGACGCAAGTCGAAACCGGTTCTTCGGTTACGTGGAAATACCCGAGCTGCATACTGAAAGGCGATAATTCGATTGCTGAATTTTATTCTGTTGCAATTACCAATAATTACCAGCAGGCGGACACAGGCACAAAAATGCTCCACCTTGGCAATAACACCCGCAGCAAGATTATCTCGAAAGGTATTAGCGCTGGGTTTAGCACCAATACTTTCCGCTCGCTTGTGAAATGCAGTAAAAATGCGTTGAATACCCGTAATTTTTCGCAATGCGATTCCCTGCTTATGGGCGATAAATGTGCAGCCCATACCTTTCCTGTCATCGAAGTCCACAATAAGACAGGCATAGTGGAGCATGAAGCCACAGCGTCCAAAATCTCCGAAGATGCTATTTTTTATTTGAACCAGCGCGGAATTTCCTCCGAAGATGCTGTTTCCTTGATTATTAACGGCTATGCAAAAGAGGTGCTGCAAAATCTGCCAATGGAATTTGCCGTTGAAGCTCAAAAGCTATTAGCCATTAGTTTGGAAGGCAGCATCGGCTAATCACCTAATTTATGAATATTTTTTCATAAAACTATTAGACAAAAAATCATCTGGCATATCGGTCTAATAGCCAAAATAGTTGCTACAACACAATTTAAGTCATTACAATTTGATATACTTACATCATTTTGAAATTACGCATAAAAAAACATGCCCTATTTGTGGCTCAAATCGTACGAAAAAGAATGGTTTTCAAAATGAATTTCAACGTTATAAATGCAATAGTTACGGTCTTCAATTTCTGCCTCAAAAAATGGTCTAAATTTGGCTGAACTTTGGGATGAATATAGTCATGGTAAGCAAATTTATCAGCAGCTTGCGACCTCCTCTTTTGTCAATGAATTTGTTAAATTGAATAAAAAATCACTTGATTTTTCAAGATTTTTGAATAATTTATTAAAAAATTCTCGCTTGAATTTACACCAAATTTTTTCAGCAGGATTCAATTTCGGACTATACGGCGGTAAAATATAAGTGCAATATTATTAGGCACTTGCAAAGATTTTGCTTTGTGAAATGCAGCATTATCTACGACGATTATTTTAAATTTATTTTCATTTTGTTGGGCGAAAATGCTCCAAATAACCAAGTCGATTTGAAAATTTGCTGAAATTTGCATTCAGGCTTAACTCATTTTGATACAAGGCATTTATCGTTTTTTTTCATCAATCCAAAACGACTTTCATCTTCAAAATACAGCTCAAAATATGAATATTTATCCATTTTTGATTGGATTATTTTTTTATAAT
>JAVBOP010000137.1:0-8564 GCA_031550405.1 Kapaibacterium sp. (SeqCode) | reverse complement strand
CCCCGGTGTTGGCACAATCATAGATGCTGCTTGCTGGGGCGCAGTCATTGGCGGTGCGGGCTATACGGCAAGCGTTGCTTTCAGCAATGGCGGCTTTAACAACTGGAATACTGGCGATTTCTGGAAATCGGTGGGCATAGGCGCAATTTCAGGTGCTGTAACTGCAGGAATTGGTAGTATTTTTGGAGCCGTTGGCAGCGGTGGAATCGGGATGGAGGTTGCGCGAGCCTACGCACATGGTTTTGCCAATGGCACGATAGCTCATTTTTCTGGCGGCAATTTCTGGTCTGGCTTTGCGTCTGGCGGCTTAAGTTCTGTTGCCGGCTCTGCTTTTATGATGTATGGCGGCAGTTTTGCAAACAGCACAGCTGGCACTTATGCTTTTTCGACTGTTGCAGGTGGTGCAGGTTCTGCATTGACTGGCGGCAATTTCTGGGAAGGTGCTGCTATCGGTGCGATGAATGCAGGGCTGAATCATTTGCAATCTATAGTTGATAATGGTGCAAGATATTATGCAAATAGAAAAGCATGCTATGCAGACATGTGGGAAAATTCGTTTGTCGATGGAGTGCCTACACGTGAAGTTTCTGCTTGGGAATTGGACAATGGAGGCACAATAATGCTACCTTATGATAAAAATACTGTAAGTCGATGCCGTAATGATGCTTTAAAAACTGTGACTATAGATGGTAAAAGATATGTTGTGTTTAATGGGAAAAATTATGGAATATTTTCCCATGCACATACACATCCTGAAATGGCACTTAGCGGAGCTCATCCAATTGCTTTGAGTGGGAAAGATTTGAAGCTAATAGAGTGGTTAAGAAGACCAATAAATATTCTATACAATAGAGGTATTTATTCTGTAGATGGAACTTACAATTATAACACGAAAGTTTGGAATTATCAATATAAAGGTACGTGGTAGAAATATGTTAAAAACAATTTTATTTGTATTGGCAATTATAATATTTTGTTCTTGTAATAATTATAAAACTATACCTGAATCGAAAGAACTTATCTTTTATGAGATTACTAATGAAGATTTGGTTCATGAAATAGAGATGTATATCGGCAGCGTAGATGTCCATAATAATGAAGAAAAAATTATGAATGTATATGTTATTCAATTAAATGATACTACTATTTATGAGTTATCTTATGCAACAAGCGCATTTGGACTTATTGTAAATCCATTAACAATTTTTGCAAAGGTTAAAGAAAATATTGTAGCTTTTTCTTATCATAATGCCAAAGGGATTAAGATGCCTGATAGTTTAGCATGGAAATATCTTAAGGATTATTTTCCTAAAGAATATGAATATTATCAAAAAAATAACGATTACCCACCACCAACAACAGGAGGAGGAATAGAATGGAGACTCACATTCAAAGACGGCAAACTAATTGATAAAGAAGAAATGATGACACAATAAACAGCAACAATTAGCTCCTAGTTTATATAGGGGCTAATGTTTATTAAAAAATATTCATAATTTTTTGATTTTAATTATAAATCATCATGGTAAAGACATTTTTTTTGATATTCGTTATCAACATAGTATTTTGTGCTTGTAATAGCAACGACCATAATAGTAAAAATATTAATAGCAAAACTAAGCCTGATACATCAGAAAAATTGATTTTTTATGAGATTAATAATGAAGATTTGGTTCGTCAGATTGAAATGTATATGGACAGCATCAATGTTCCAAGTATAAAAAATAAAATTGTAGAAGTATATGTGATTTCAATAGAAGATACTACAATCTATGAGATATCTTATGAAACAAGTGCATTTGGATTAGTAACAGCTCCATCTACGATTTTTTCTAAAGTTAACGGTAATATTGTGGCTATTTCTTATCATAATGCCAAAGAGATTATGATAGTTTAGTATGGAAATACATTAAAAATTATTTTCCTAAAGAGTATGAATGCTATATGAATAATATGAGTTATCCGCCACCAGGTGGAAGAGGAATAACCTGGGTGTTAAAATTTCAAGACGGAAAACTAATTGATAAGGATACAGTAGACATATCTAATTATCGATGGAAGATAGTGGTTGTGCAATAATTTTGAATATAAATCATCATGGTAAAGACAATTTTTTTCATATTTATTGTTAGCATATTTTTATTCTCTTGCAAGGATAATGATAAAAATATTGCTACAAGTAACAAAAACATATCTGATACATCTAATATGGGGCTGCCTTTTTATGAAATGTAGCTACTGTTCATTCCGGATTTTTAGCTGGAGCAGCAATCGGCGGTTCTGCAGGTCTCACAAATGGTTTTATTACGGGATTTGGTAATACATTGCTTGGAGGCGGAAATATTGGACAGGCATTTGCTCAGGGTGGTCTGAATGGGTTGATACAAGGTGGTATTGGTGCAGGTATTGGCGGATTAGTAGGCGGTATTGCTGCCGTTGCTGATGGAAGAGATTTTTTCACTGCTTCAAAAACGATAAATAAGCCTTTAACTGGTTCGCTTGGTGATTGTTCGGCTTTATTCCAGGGAAAAACTCAAAACTGTGGACCTTATTCTCTTAAATATATGGCTTCTACTTACGGAGAAGATATTAGTATACCAGATATACAATCAGTGCTTGGTATGAGCGATTATTCAGGTGCAAATGCACACGGTTTATACATGAATTTTGGTAATGCATTTGATTACCAAATAAATCCTGATAATATGGCATTACTACCAGCGGTTTTAAGAGATAATATAATAGGTACAATGAATGATGGAGGACGAGTTTTGGTTGCTCAGAAACTATTTTCTAATATGGGGCATAGTGTTGCAATAGAACGAGTTATTGCAAGCACTACTTATCCATTTGTTGGTATTCCGAGAACTGAATATTTATATCGAATTATGGACTCTGCATTAGGACGTTTTATTACTGTACCAGAAAGTAAGATACTAAATGCTTATGGTATCTATCATTTTTTTAAACGTTAATATATAGTTTATGCACAAGCAATTAATTTTAATAATAGTATTTATTCACTATTTTGGAGTGGGTATTAGTGCCCAACCCAAAATAGATATGATAGAAAAATTAGGTATTCAAGAGGATATTATTTCTTTAGAAATGGAAATAACAAAGCTAATAAAAAAACATCCTAAGTTGTCAAAAATGCAAGGATTAAAACAATACCATGTTTTTTGGCTAAGTATTGACTCTAAAAATGGTAAAAAGAGTGAGCTTTGCGATAATAGTTTTTTGGACAAACTTAAACCATCTTATGTAGAATTAGGCTGTATATTTAAAGAAAAATTTTTGAACGCTAAAACATTTGTAGTAGATTCTACAGGAAATTTAGTAGGAATAGGGTCTGTAGGTGCAGCGTATGTAGGTGGAAAATCACCACAATCCGTTGTTGAGTTTGCTCAGAGCGATGCAAATACTGAATTGGAAATGCTTAGGCTGCTTATTAATAAAGAAGCAGATTTTGCTTTTTCAATGTATTATCCTTTTCATTCAAGAAATTTTTTCATAAAAAATGATACAGTATTTCTTGTTGATGACAGAGCAAAAGGGATAGGTGTCAAGGTATATTCATTAGCAGAATTTGTTGAATGTTGTATCAAAGAGCTTGTTGCACCTTCTTCTCCTTTTCTTATGAACGAATAAGCATCTATATAGCTCCTTCGGGAGCTATTGCTTAAATGATTTATGAATTTTTATTAATAAAAAATACATAATTATAGTATACACAGGTCACGAGCAGCTTTGGCATCATTAATATGAATGGTCGCATCTATGACCCGAACACAGCGAGCTTCTTCTCGCCAGACCCGTTCGTTGTTTCTGCTACATCCACACAGGCATTCAATAGATATTCATATTGCCTGAACAACCCACTTATGTATACAGACCCATCAGGGGAGTTTATACATTGGATTGTTGGAGGCTTATCTGGAGCATTTTCCGGTTGGCAAATTGGAAAAATGAAAGGTGCTACTGGTTGGGACATGGCTGGATATATTTTGGGCGGAGCTGCTATAGGCGCTGCATCTGCCGGAGTAGGTTCTATCGTATCCACTGCAATGGGAGCTACTACAACATTGTATGGCAGCCAGCTGGCGGTGGCAGTTGGTGGTATGTCTGCAAGTGCAATATCAAGTGCCGGTTTTACTGCTTTGGCTGGTGGAAATGGCAGTCAAATATTTAATGCTGCATGGAAAGGAGCAGTGAGTGGGATTGCAGGAAGTTTAGCTGCTGGATTAGGTACATATTATTTGGATAAACCTTTGATGTATGGTACTGGTGCAGCAATAGGCGGGGCTGTATCTTCAGGAGTTAATGCTGGTTTAAATGGAGGCAATGCAAGTGATGTTTTAAAAGCGGGTTTATTTGGTGGAGTTTCTGCTATGGCATCTTATCAGGCATCGACTTTTGCAGCAAACAAAATATTTGCTCCAGAATTATCATTTCATCAATTCAAGGCGATGAATTGGGCAGCTCAATGTTCCTTCTGGGATAAACATGAATATGCTGGCTGGCTTATGAAAGGTGGTAGAGTTGAATTTTGGCCTGTGACATCAACTGGAGAAGCTAACTCTCCATATCCAACGGGAGGATTTGATAATATTATAGGAGATTTTCATACACACGGATATGATATGAGTGGCGTTATTGGAGAAAGTATAAAGCCCACTGAAGAGGACTTCTATAAAAATTCAGGATTAGATAATAGATATTATTTAATTAGCAGGTTTAATGCAAGTACTTATAGATACCCTGAGACTATAAACAGATTATTTTCATACTATAATTATAGTCCTTATTTTTACAACACAAGTTTACATTTTCTAAATTTAAGATCAAGATAAATTCGTGGAGTCATATATGAAGCATAATATTTTTATCATACTTGTTTTATTGTTTCTAATCTCTTGTTCAAGTTCTAAACAACAAGAGCAAGTATATATTCCTAAAGACTTGCAAGAATGTTGTGAACAGTTGGATACCTTGTTATCTCAAGATACTAAGGATAGTATCAAAAAAATGGAAACCAAAAAAGAAATGATAAAGTACCATTTTTATTTATCATTTTGGATGCGAAACAATTGGGGATTGTGGAGAGGTTCAAGATTGAAAGAATATTTTATTTCAATGGGGATAACCCATCCTGATGATATGTCTGGTATTATACTAGAATGCTATTATCGCCAACTTCATAATCAAGATTGGGAGTTAGACAAGCAAATAAAACATTATCAAGATTATTGGAAAGCTGCGAAAGAGCATTCTCTAAAAATGGAGACAGATACAGCGTACCGAAAGGAATTCCAACTTAAGCAAAAAATGCAATTGGATTCAATAGAAACAGAATATTTAACTAAAAAGAAATTGGCATGGAAGCCAGGAACAGCAATTATTGGATACTTGGACTATAGATGCGGATTTATCAGTCCTTTCTTTGCTGATATTTTCAATTTGGGTATAAACACGGAAGTTAAAGGAACTGTTATTGAGTGGCAAGATGATAATGTTGTTATGAAAATTACTCAATACATTGATGAAAAGAAGAAGAAAAAAGTAATTAAATGCAATGATATTGAAGATGATATTGTAATTATTCATGATCACAGAATGTTTAGACTTGAGAAGCAATGAAACTATGGACATCTCCAGCAAAACGGTACAAATTAATTAAGCGATAATTTGTTTATTATCAAAAACATCTGGTCGTGTCTTACATTATGGCACGACCAATATTTTATACATTTATGAATTTTTTTTAATAAAAAAGATATGGTTATAGTATATACCGGTCATGAGCATCTTGGCAGTTTTGGCATAATCAATATGAATGGTCGTATCTATGACCCGAACACCGCCAGCTTCTTCTCGCCTGACCCCTATGTGCAGGCGCCAAACAGTACGCAAAGTTTTAATAGGTATTCATATTGCCTGAATAACCCGCTAATGTATACAGACCCATCAGGGGAGTTTATATTTTCAGCTATATTATTGGGCGGATTGATTAATTGGGTATCAAATGGTTTCTTTATTAATTCAAATGGCAAATTAGATTGGAAAGCGAACTGGAATGCCAAAGGATTAGGCTCTTTTGCGGTTGGAGCGTTAGCAGGTGGTGTTGCCAGCGGTGTGAGTGCTTTGACATTGGGACAGAATTTTTTTGCTGGCTTTATAAGTAACATACCAGCAGCAACTATTTCTAGTGCAACACTGGCTGTCTCAACACCTATGGCTGTATTGTCAGGTGCAGCTTCTGGTGCAGCTGCAGGGTTGATTACAGGAACGGGTAATGCTCTTCTGAATAATCAAAATATAGGTCAGTCGTTGCTGGCAGGATTAAAATGCGGTGGTATTGGAGCCGGTATTGGCGGATTAACAGGATATTTAGATAAGATTACGACAAACAAAGCTGATTTAATGGCTAAAGAAGCAAAAGCCGAAGGACATACCATGGATAGAATAATTTCACCTCATCCCGAAAATCTGAATGGTACTTGGTATATGGGTGGAAACAATCCCAAAATGTACGGCAATCCATTGCAGCCCGGTGGTGATTATTTGGGTTTAGTTCCTGATTGGAATTATAATGAATTTGCCGGCTATTTGCACGATATTACATATAAAAATATGGGTATTGATAATGGTGCGATGTCATTATTTTTGTCAACCAAGACATTGGGAGCAGACTGGGCATTAGCAGGTCGTCAATTAGCGTCATCTCTTAGGAATATGGATATGAATGGATTTCTTTGGGGCATGGGCATGGGAGTAATTACAACATATAAAACCGCACTTTATCCAGCATTCTACTTACTTGGGAGATAGATAATATGAAAAAATTGTTTGTCATACTCGTTGCTATTATTTGCTGTGGTTGTTCGGGAAAGTTGTTCAATAAAGCTACTTTTTGGACATTTACGCCAAGATTAGAATGCTATTCTTCAGATTTCAAGATTAGAAATATTGGCAATAACTATCCTGGTCATTATTTCCGTGAGGCAATGGATGTATTATATTATAAGTATCCTGAGACTCATATTACATTGGAGATATTACAACAGCTTGAAAAAACAGATACTATAATAAATTGGAATCTCACTTCATTAAAAGAATTTCAATATTCATCACAAGAAAATTATTCAAAATTAGCATCAAGAGATGATGATATGTGGTATGTGGGATGGGCTCCTTTTACATATAGATTAAAAAGTCCTTCGACAAATAATGTATTTGTTTTTACTTTTGCTGGTTGTTTGATTTATGTATTTATGGCATCAGATAATTATAAGCCCTATTATCTTAAGGATCTTACATTTAAAGAGGAGAAAGCTATAGAAAAAGAATTTGAAACAGAGCTTTTGCCGAAAATAAGAGAATGTGTAAAAAAAGTTAATTATTTTATCAAACATAAAGTATGGCGGGAGGATTTGGAATAATGGGCATGGGAGTAATTACAACATATAAAACCGCACTTTATCCAGCATTTTACTTACTTGGGAGATAGAAAGTATGAATAATATAAAGAAATTGCTTGTCTTGCTTGTTGCTATTATTTGCTGTGGTTGTTCGGGAAAGTTACTCAATGAAATTACTTGTAATTGCTTATTTAGAGATATTGAATGTTATTTTTCAGACTTCAAAATTAGAGTTAGTGATAACGTCTTAAGTGATTTTCGTATAGCAATGGAAGTATTATATTATAAATATCCTGAAACTCATATTACATTAGATATATTACAACAGCTTGAAAAAACAGATACTGTATTAAATATGGAGCGCCCTTCACTGAAAACATTACAATATTCTTCGCAAAAGAATTATGCTAAATTAGCATCAAGAGATAACATCCCTATGGGACCTATCTATCGGTATATATATAGATTAAAAAGCCATGCTACTGGCAATGTGTTTGTTTTTACTACTTCTGGTTGTTTGACTTGTGTTTTTATAGCATCTGATAATTATAAGCCCTGCTATCTTAAAGACTTTACCTTTAAAGAGGAGAAAGCTATAGAACAAGAATTTGAGGCAGAGCTTTTGCCAAAGATAAAGGAATGTATCGCAATGGTAAAAGAAAGAAATAGGGAAGAAGAAATTTTAAAAAATAGTATGAATGGTCAAAATGAATAAAACCGCACTTTATCCAGCATTTTACTTACTTGGGAGATAGATAATATGAAAAAAATGTTTGTCTTGCTTGTTGCTATTATTTGCTGTGGTTGTTCTGGAAAGTTGTATAATAAATTTGAATTTAATTGTTTGTCTGAGCCAGCTATTGAAACTTATAGTTTTTGGTATGAGCTTGAGCCTGAATATTTTCGTGAAGCAATGGATGTGCTATATTATAAATATCCTGAAACTCATATTACATTGGAAATATTGAAGGAAATGGAAATAGATAGTTCGGAATATTTAAATAAGGGAATTATATACAAAGTTACAGTAATACTCCAAAAACTAAAAAGCCAACTGATAAATAGTTGGCTTTTTATAATATAAGACACTTACAGTTCTTCTACCCAACAGTTTTCGTAAAAAGATTCAAATGTCATTAAATA
>JAVBOP010000170.1:0-4019 GCA_031550405.1 Kapaibacterium sp. (SeqCode) | reverse complement strand
AAGATACACTAAGTCGTTGAAAATGCTGGAGATTACATTAGATTTATTTTTAGATAAAACTTTACATGATTTTGATTATGAATTAACAATCACATAAGCAACAATAAAGTAACAATGCCTTCCCTGAAGGGGTGGCAGCTGCAAGCTGACGGGGTAGTTTTTTCATACTGATGAAAAAAATTTCAGAATAAGCATCTGAATCAGGATGCTCAAGATTGCAGGATTTGCCGGATACTGTTCCCGAAAATCTTTTAATCCGCTAAATCCTGATTCTGACAGGTAGAAAATTTGTTTTCATTATGATGAAAAAGAAAAATTAAAAAAAATATGAATAAAAATTCATAATTAATAAAAATCAAAAATTTATTGATTTCATGCTGACAAAAAAATTCCCCTTCCCTGAAGGGGTGGCAGCTGAAAGCTGACGGGGTAGTTTTTATATCAGGGAGAAAGTAAAATTACATACTGACGCAGCAAAATTTTCATCAGGGAGAAAATATTTTTAGATACTGACGTAATTTTATTTACATCAGTATGAAAATAAAATTACAAGATAATGTATTATGAAAGGCAAGAGCAGGAAAAATAAAATCAAAGACAAGACAGTTGCTGTCGTTATCGCTGTAGCTATATCAATAGCTGCTTTCACAGGTTTTCTGTACAGCACAAATTTGATTACAAACGCTCTGCTTTTGGTTGCAATATCAATCGCTATACTTTTCCCCTTTCGCAAGACTATCAGCGTAGTGAAGTATTATTTGCTATGCGTGGCGGTGGTTTTGCTTGGCTGGGTGCTTTCTGGCTTAGGCTCGACGTTATTTCCATTTCTCTTTGCCATTATTACAGGATATTTGCTGAATCCAATAGTGTCTAAGTTAGAAGCCAAAGGTATGCCGCGCTGGGCATCTGCGGCGATAGTCTTAGTTATATTTTGTACGGTATTGGCGCTAATCGGCATCTTCATATTCCCGATAATATTCAATCAGGTAGAGACAATTGCAGGCAGAGTTTCCGATTATGTGTCGGCTGTACCGGAATATTTGCAAAGCGGAAAGCTCAACAGGCTTATCGGGCGGTTGGGAATACCTGATGAAACCATACGCACGACTATCACGCATGAGATTTTGCCGAGAATAGAGAAGATTATTTCCGTTTTGTTCGACTCGCTGCTTAAGATACTTTTGAGTTTCTCGACACTTGCAACACAAGTAGTTAATTTGGTTATAACGCCATTCCTTATGTTTTATTTTTTGAAGGATTTCGGCAAAATTAAGAGCAAGGTCGGGTGGATATTGCGTAAGGAAAACAAGAAATTATACAGGTATCTGTCGCGTTTTGATGAGGTTCTCAGGATATATATTGGCTGGCAGATTATGGCTTCTGTTATCGTAACAACGCTCGCATCAATATCTTTTTCTATTTTTTCGATTCCGTACGGGATTCTGCTTGCCTGCATTGCCGGTCTTTTGAACCCGATACCGTATTTCGGCTCCATATTCAGCATGATTATATCCGCCTGCGTTTTGATTCTGATTGGCAGCGGCAATTTTGTCTTTGACATAGCAGTTGTTGTATGCACAATCGTGGGCATACATTTCATAAATGCCTATATTCTGGAGCCGAATATAGCAGGCGAAAGAGTTGGCGTCCATCCTGTTTTGATGATTCTATCGGTATTTGTATTCAGTTCCCTTTTCGGCATCGGCGGTATGCTGGTGGCTGTGCCAATAACTGCTGTACTTGTTACCGTCGCACAGGACGCCTTTCACGAACATTATCGCAAATTGGATACCGCTCCAGAGGATGCAGGAGGCGCAGAATGATAAGATTGACGAAATTAGACGGCACGGAAATCACTGTCAATGCGGAGGAAATAGAGACGCTTGAGACCTCGCACGACACTGTATTGACATTTCGCAGCGGACGCAAGCTGATGGTCAAGGAGCGGTCAGAAGCAATAGAAGCCTTAGTTATAGCCTATAAGCGCCGCCTAACACAATAACTCCATATTCATTAAGTAATAGCAAAATATTAATATTATAATTATTGAGGTGCAATATGAAATTACAGTTATTTATTTATGCTTCAATTTTGCTGGCAGTAAATACCGTCGCCTATTCAATAGAAAATAAAACTGACAGTGCGCAAAAATCTATTGAAATAGGTGATTATATTGCAGAAGCGGGTGGAGTTGTGTTTTATAAAGATACCCTGAATAAGCTTGCATATATTATTGCGATGGAGGATGTGCAGAGCCAAAAAACTGCATATAAAAGTCAAAATAATATTAATCTAAATAACATGGTGCAAATCGCTGATTGCTCAAAAGTGCAAGGCACTATTGGCAGCGGATTGCAAAATACAAACAAACTGGCAATACAAACAACTAATCGTGAAGCTGCCAAGCTTTGCCGTGCATATCATGCTGCTGGCTGTGATGACTGGTATTTACCGTCAATAGGAGAATGGCAATTTTTTGTAAATTCCTGCCGGCGTGGCGCTGGGGATAAGACCAATCTTTTTTACACAGTAAATCATTCCATAACAAAAAATGGCGGCACTCCTTTAAGTAATACTGACTGGTACTGGTCTTCAACTCCCCGCAGCGTTAGCAAAGCATGGGCTGTCAGTTTTAATGAAGGTTCCATATATAACCTCTATAGTTTTAATCTATTTAATGTTAGGGCTATGCGGATATTGAAATATTAACCAACATAAAACAGAATGGATATTTTGTATTTTATGAATATTTTTTAATAAAATCTGCTAAAATAAAAAAATAAAAAATAATGCTTGCATATGTAAAAAATATGTTGTAGTTTTGCATTTAAGAAATAGCAATATCGTCGTAACTATCAAAAAAAAAGAGCAGTTACAATGATTGCAATAAAGTATTAAGCTGGCAATTGTTTTAATTAATTAATATTATCCACTATTTAATTCTTTTATAACTAACAATTAAAAAAAAGGTTATTTCGTTATGAAAATAAAGCAGTTAGTAAATATTATATTTGTAAGCATAGCGTTATTTATAATTACGAGCATGTGTTCATTTTTAAAATGTGAAAATATACGTTCACGTGTCCCAATAAGTGATTATCATTATGAAACAATAAAAATTAATCGCGGGCATAATATTCCGTATGATAGGGTAACTGTTAATTATAAGATGCTGAAAGGAATATATATTCCGCTTAGCGGCGATATAATACATTGTAATACAATACCAGATTATTCTTATGGTACCGATAATATTTCTATTGCAACATGTGATTGCGATATAAATAATATTCCTTATCTTGATACAAATAATGTTCGCCTTGCAACTAATTATACTGTAACATTGCCCGAAGAAACCAATAATATTTATCGTATTTATTCGAGTAAAAATTTTGACATGGTGGCAAAATTTATGGACGCATATACAGGTAAGTATGTATATGAAAAGAAAATTCCTGTAGCTAAACATATAGATAACAAAGGGATAGAGGAATCTTATATCATTGATAAGGTTGTTTTAAACAATGGAAACAATGATAACAGTGGTTTGTTTTTTGTATTTCTTTTTAACAACTCAGACGAATTGGTACTTATAGACAAAATTATTCGACACAATAACTAATAATTAATTATATTCTTTTTCAGAGCGATGTAGCTGTTATCTATATCGCTCTTTTTGCATATAGCGAAATTTCTGAATACTATAATATGTGCAAAAAATAATTTTTGCTGGTTCGTTCATTTTTGCTATATTTGAAGGTTTGGATAGAGTAAAGTACGACATATAAATTCACTATAAAGAAAATGCACATATTTTATAAAAATTATGTTAATAAGTATTCATACGATTTTAATTCGTTATGTAATCCTTTTCCTGTTTTTATAAATTATTTTCGTTTTTTATTTTAAAGCTCGCTTTTTTGGAAGCGAGTTTTTTTTTACCAATATGTACTATATACGCTATATAATTATGAATAATAATTAATAAATATATATTTCTAATTTTATACATTTAAAAT